>NZ_JBHURE010000005.1:0-268959 GCF_042674095.1 Lysinibacillus sp. NPDC056959
AGTCCATGTCACGCCGTGGAAATTGTTGGGATAATGCACCTCAAGAATCATTCTTTGGGCATTTTAAAGATGAAACAACTATTAGAACATGTGAAACGTTAGAAGAAGTAAAGAAAGAAATTAAGAGTTATATGATTTACTACAATCATTATCGAGGGCAATGGAATTTAAAAAGGCTACCGCCTGCAAAATACAGACAGCAGCTTCAAAAAGTTTCCTAACCTTTTTTAAAATGTCCTTTACAAAGGGTACAATTTAGTGTTTGACAGTCTCTTTTTTCCTTCATTAAGATGTTTGCTGCATAGCTATATCATCATCACGGTGTTTTAAAATTACATCTTCGCCTTTATCCTGTAATACTTCAACATGATTTTCGCCCCAAGTACAAAGCATGTTCAGAATAGGTTCCATTCCCTGTCCATAAGGCGTTAAGGAATATTCAACTTTCGGCGGTACTTGATTGAAAACTTTTCGAAGGATTAATCCATCTTGCTCTAATTCTCTTAATTGACTTGTAAGCATTTTTTGTGAAATTCCTGGAATTAATCGACGAAATTCATTTGTTCGAATTTTACCATGGTGGTTTAAATGACAAAGAATGACCGGTTTCCATTTACCACCAATGACTTCAAGCGTAGCTTCAACACCAATATTATAAATTTTTTGCATTGTAAACCTCCTGTAACATTAAAAGTAACTAAAAGTATCCTACATATCTTTTAGGCATGTATGTATATTACTACACATGCTAATAAAAATCAAAGGATAGATTAGTAGTATGTCACATTCAAAAAAGCAAAGTGTTAAAAACATAGGTTTTATGATGATATTAAAAATGTACAAATAGAACCTTCAATCCTAATTCCAGAGGATGAAATTTATATTTTGGCGGATTCATCGGTTGTTAAACGTGTAATTGAAAATTTAATTTCCAATGCGATTAAACATTCGAGTGAAGATGTTACTATTCAACTTGTTAAAAATTCACCATCTGTTCAACTTACTATATTGAATCCCGCCAAAGGATTAAAAGAATACGATCTTCATTTTCTTTGTGATCGTTTTATAAAGTTAATCAACCAAGAACAAAAAAAGTACAGGTTTAGGATTATATATTGCGAAAAGTCTAATGACAAAGATGGATGAGAATTTATCAGCAGAATTAAATGGAGATCAATTGCAGATGTACTGCGAATGGAGAAATTAGCAAGAGCGAATAATCTAATTTTAAAAAATTAAAAGGTGCTCTTAAAAAAATGATTTTATTTATGAGCTGTGAGAGCAATCGAGATGGGCGACGGTACGTGTTACTGAATCTCGATGCGTCTCATAGCTTTTTATTTGTAGCTACAGCTGGCAAATAGCAAGCAGTTTTGCCTCCTATTGTAACTGTACCACTAGGGGGCGCTTAAATGCTTTAATAATGTGCAGCTTTCCTCGGAAGAATCCTCATCATTTGGTATAATAACAAATAGATTTTTTAGAACGGAGCGATTGATATGAATGGAGCGCAAAAAGCGTTTTTTGAGGAAAAGGAGCGTTCACTTGGCGTTCGTCTAAATGATGTGCAGACGCAGGCGGTGCTACAAACGAATGGCCCTCTGTTACTATTAGCATCTCCCGGTTCAGGAAAAACGACGACGATTATTATGCGTATTGGCTATTTGATTGAGGCACTTGGTGTGAATCCTTCTCGCATAAAGGCTGTCACATTTAGTAAGGCATCGGCAGGTGATATGAAGGCGCGGTTTGCAAAGTTTTTCCCGAATTTGCCACCGGTTGATTTTTCGACGATTCATAGTTTAGCATTTCAAGTTGTGCGGCAGACACTTGAACGACAGGGCATTACATACGGCATCATCGAAGAATCGGACAAGCCTGGTATTGTTTCAAAAAAACGAGTGCTTCG
The DNA here is from genome assembly GCF_042674095.1 of Lysinibacillus sp. NPDC056959. NCBI lineage: Bacteria > Bacillati > Bacillota > Bacilli > Caryophanales > Bacillaceae > Lysinibacillus > Lysinibacillus sp. NPDC056959. Next base: position 1,910 of record NZ_JBHURE010000005.1, read on the forward strand.
CGAGATTTTTGAACAATTAAATGGCTCAAAAATTACCGAAGATCAGTTAGACGAGCTACTGACGTACATAACGTTTATCAAAAATAAAATGCTGCCAGAACAGGAATGGGAAATTGCAGAAGTAAAGGTGCCTAGAAAAATCGAGATTTTACAGCGTTATGAGGAATATAAACGCACAGGTAGTGACCGTTTGTTAATTGATTTTGACGATATGCTATTAATGGCGAATGATATTTTCACGAATAATCGAGAGGTGTTGGCGCAATACCAACGCCGTTACGATTATTATTTAACGGATGAAAGTCAAGATACATCGCCTGTTCAACATGCAATCATCGCCAAGCTCGTCGCAGTCCATCAAAATTTATGCGTCGTTGCGGATGAGGATCAGGCCATTTATAGCTGGCGCGGTGCAGAGCCAGATTATTTGTTGAATTTCCAAAAGATATATTCGGAGGCTCAAGTGTTACTTATGACGCAAAACTATCGTTCATCTGTAACGATTGTAGAGCCAGCCAATATATTTATTCAGCGTAATAAAAAGCGTTTCAACAAACAAATGTTTACGGAAAATCCTGCAGCAGAGCCAATCTCGTTTAAAATCTTAGAGAATTACAATTTACAGGCCAAATATTTAGTGGACCAGTTGAAAAATCAGTCTAAGCGCGGCTCAACGGCTATTTTATATAGAAATAATATGTCAGCCATTCCGCTTATGGACGCGTTTGACAGAGCAGGTTTGCCTTTCTATATGAAAGATTCCACGATTCGCTTTTTCACGCATTGGGTCGTAGAGGATATTATGAACTTCATGCGTCTAGCGTACAATACAAAAAATATCACGGTATTTGAAAAAGTTTACAGAAAAATGAATGCTTATATTACACCCACGCAATTGAAGGCGCTACAGAAAGTACCGACAGATGGCTGTGTATTCACACAGTTATTAGAGCATGTTGAGTTAAAGGATTATCAGCATGAATATATTAAGCGGATTCGCAAAACGTATGATAGCATTCAATTTGATAAAACGACGCCAACAGCTATGCTAGAGCATATCCGTTATGACATTGGATATGAGCGTACTTTAAAGAATATGAGTGAGAACCTCGGTTTTAATTATGAAAATTTACTAGATATTGTGAATGTACTTGACTCAATTGCTCGTCATACGTCGACGATGACCGAATTTGCGGGTCGTTTGATGCAACTTGAAAATTTAGCACGTTCGTCTCATATGAAAAATGAATTGAATGCAATTACACTGACAACATTGCACAGTTCAAAAGGCTTGGAATTTGACCGTGTGTATTTGATTGACTTGATTGAGGGGATTATACCTAGTGAGGCAGAAGAAGAAAGCGAGGAAGAAGCACGACTCTTTTATGTCGGTATTACGCGTGCGATTCGCCATTTGGAATTAATTTCGTATAATAAACGCTTTAAAACAAGCGTAGTGCCATCGATTTTCATGAAGTCATTAAAACAAATCGTCTCACCGCAGGAATTGCCAAAGAAAGTGCCGAAAAATACGAGTAAAGTACTGAAGCAATACCGTAATGAGCGGACGATTACAACTGAGTCATCGTTAATCGTCGGCTCAAAAGTAAAGCATATGATTTTTGGAGAAGGGGAAATATTAGCTGTTACGAGTAGCACAATTGAATTGTCATTTGCTTCGGGGATTAAGAAGTTTTTGACGGATACATGTTTACAGCAAGGCTATTTAGAAAAGATGGAAGATTAAATGAAGCGTATTCGGGATTTTTTCGAATACGCTTTTATAGTAGTGTTATTTTGAAGGGGTTAATTGGTGCTGGTCCAATCGGGTTAGCTGCAGCTGCTCATTTAGTGGAGCAAAATCCATATATTGATTCTTACAAATTTCAGCGAAGTAGTGGCAAAGTTGATAATAGTGTTTGTTGCCTTCCACTCTTTGAAATCATATTTTTAAAGGAAGTTTGAACTAGTTATTATACATACGTAAACTAATAAATTTCTCTCCTAAATATTCCATTGACAATAATAATCTTTACTGCTATTCTTCTTGAGAATGATTATCATTGTCGATTAAAAAGGGTAAATGTTTCGAAAAGTAGTTGTGGCATGTACATAAAAACCTGGAAAAATGGCTATACCCTTATAGGAAAAGAGGGAAGATCTTTGAACTCGTCAAGTTGAAAATGTGAAAGAGTTTAAAAACCAATAAAGTAAAGTTTGAAGGAATAAAAATTAATAGTAAGCAAGAATTTTACAGAGAAGGGCAAACCTTCTCAAATAAACAGTAGAGGACAATTAAGCATATGAAATTAATATCAACACGATTTGGAGAACAAGCCTTTCAATCATTAGTTACTTTAATGCGACTGCTTTTTGGGATTGGCTGGCTTTTTGCTGGTATATCGAAAATTACAGAGAAAAATTGGTTTAGTGAACCAGGAATATTTATTAAAAATTACTTAATGATGGCACTAGACAAACCGAATGTACCGGAATTTTATAAGTATTTTATTGAACACTTCGCATTAAAGCATATTATGTTTTTTAATTACACGATTCCAATCGTTCAAATTAGTATCGGGATTGTTCTGATCGTAGGATTAATGATCATTCCCTCAGTTCTTATTTGTCTTTTTATGCATATAAATTTTATTCTTTCTGGGAATATGAATTTAATTAGTTTAACTCTTTATACTAGTGCATTTTGTATATTGCTATTTTTAAACAAGAGTTATGTTTTAAGTTTAGATCGTTACCTTGGGATTGAACATCGATTTAAAAACATAAAACAAAAGGTTAGAAAAAACATTACGTATACACCATCAAAGGCTTCTTAGAGTAAACTGCTAAAACGTTTTTAGTAATGTCCTACCTATATTTGTGGAAGCCAGAAGTAGGAGTATGTGATGAAGTACATTCTGCAACTTCACACTTAGTAACAGAAGAAAAAAGTAGTTACCTGCATAATTTTAATGCCCAGGTCTCAATTAATATTGAGCCTGGGCATTTGTGTTGATTATAACTTCTCTAAAATTTTTATTAGGGCTGTTAAAACAATCGTAGTGATAGCTGCAATGATTAAAATTCCAATAGTAGATAACTCAACAGAAGTGAAGTGGAGAGTTTTCATCCAATAATATCCTACAACTATAGAGATAAATGACGTCAAAACAGAGATAATAAAACCTAGAAAGCCTAATTCTTCTATTTTTTGTTCAGTTAAACCTACAAGGCTTAATACTTTAGTGAAAATACCAGCAATTATAAATAGCGCAATTGATAATATAAATAATGACATTATTCCTGAATGAGTAATTTCATTAGGCATGAAATTAACTAGGGCCATCATAATAAATGCAGGTAGAAAGATTGGTAATATTAAACTAGCAATAATAGTTAATGAAGCTAAATATTTATTTTTATTTGGGTTGCTCATAAATCCTCCGAAAAAATAATATAAAAATGCTGGTTCATTATATCAAATTGAAGCAACCATCTGGATTTTATTATTTTTTCTGATAAGAATCACATTTCGTATGTTTATTGGGTTGAAGAAAATAATGCAATATTGCATTTTTTGTTCTAGGCATTTCACAATCTGTAGTTAGTCAGCACTGCCTATGCGATAAATGAGTAAGATTACTGCAGAAGCCATTGCTATTAACAGGAAGTTAGTTTTATTTCAAATTATAAGATTGAAATCCTTGTATCAAAATTCGACATTTCGGCTTATTAGGAAATGTAATTGTTTTGGCTGCAACTTTTCTATTCCTATTAGCAATGAGAATTAGCGAAACATAAGACGAATACACTTTAAAAATGATCATTAAACAATGTAAAAATCCTTGAGTAACCTTGGAAAAGAGAGAGATTGAAGTAATATATAGTTAGGACGATTGATTGCAAATATTCCTGACAAACGTTAATTGACGGACGTTTTTCAATAAAACCACATAGAATATTCGTGTTTATATGAAGAAAGTGCCATTTGTCTATCAGCTGGATACTTCATCAATCGAATAAAACACGAATATTCTCTTTCGGGAAAAGTCTCGATGAAACTTTTTATGACCTAACCCATAACTTAAATGAAACGGAGGGAATCGTAATAAAACACTTTAAAAATAAGCGTTATTGGATACTTATGCCACCATTTTTTATCATGACAATATTACTTATTGTGCTTCTTCCTGTCGAATATAAACGCTATTCATTTTTAGTAGTCATTATATTTTGGGTGGTTTTAAAAAGTTGGGATTTCTACTCAAAAATTAATAACAAAGTAAAAGAAGAGAACTCATCTAAAAAATAGGATCCTTCGAGCGCTTTTGTTATGTTCTTCAAATTGACCTGAGCGTAATCCATGTAACCAAGTACCCGTCAAAATGATTCTCGATTCGTCTGAGCGCTGTTCTGTGGATCACTAAAAAATATAACCAGTTTCGTACGGCACAGATTTTATCGGAAACAGTTCTTGAGACTGTAGCTTTCTACTCGAATGGAATTTAAAATATGCTAACCAAATGGAGGAGAGAAATTTATGGTTAAACAATTGATTGTTGGCGACACAACGAATGAATTGGCTACTACGCGTCGCATTTTGGAACGCTTATCCGAGGAGCATATGTCATGGAAACCACATGAAAAATCGATGACGCTTGGCGAGCTGGCCACGCACCTGATCAATCTGCTGAATTGGCAAATCGCAATTCTTCAGTACCCAGAGTTTGATCTTTCAACCGTGCCGCTGCGACGAAAGCCTTTGGAAAAACAATCTGACGTTCTGGATGAGTTTGACGCAAACATCGGTAAATTGAAAAATTTGCTGGCCAAATGTGACGAGAAAACGCTCGGTGAGGAATGGACGCTGCGCCACGGTGACCAAATCATCCGCCGTGAGCCAAGAGCAATTGCGTTCCGCATCTTCGGATTAAACCACATGGTCCACCATCGGGCACAGCTCGGGGTATACTTGCGCCTACTTGATATTTCGGTGCCAGGCATCTACGGTCCCTCAGTCGACGAGGAAGCCCAATGAACTAAGTTTTTGGACAATAAGTGCAGCTACTAATTAATGGCTGTTCTTCAACGATAACATCAACAACTACTGATAACAGAAACAACACAATGCGAGGAGTATAATGAAAAAAACGAATTTCTGATGATGGAAATCGTTTTTTTATTTTAAAGAGGAATAATGCAATTTTTGTTGGAGTCTTAAACATGGTATTTAGAACAGCAAATAGAACGTTTGAAAATTGCCCAAGAAAAACTTGAAATGTTTGATACCGTAATACTAAACGGTGATATTATTCAATCACTGAGTTGTAACTAGTATTATGATTTTAACTATTATAATCAAAGTTTAGATAATATCTATCACCTCAAAATATACATTAAAGTGTAATAATGGTATTGTATGAATAGATAGACTTTTCACTTAATTCAAAAAAGGAGGAGTTTTTATTATGATATCTTTTTCTAAACCAGATGTAGAACAGTTTTTACGAACATTTTCGATTGGGGATTTTGCGGTTTGTCCAGATGAAAAACAACTCGTTTTCAGTACTAATTTAAGTGGTAAGTATAATTTATGGGCCATGAATTTACCAAATACGTTCCCGACGCCGCTTACTATTATTGACCAGAGCTGTCAAGGACTACTCTATGATAAACAAGGACGGTTCATCATTGCCGGTTTTGACCAGAACGGGGACGAAAATACGCAATTTTATGGACTTCCACTTCAAGGTGGGACAATGAAGAAAATTATTTATGAAGAAGGAACTCGCAATGCTAAGCCAATTTTATCAGAAGATGGGAACAAGCTTTATTATACATCTTCGAAAGGAAATCCTACGTATTTAAATGCATATGTCTATGACTTGGTGACTGGTGAGGAAGAAACAGTACTTGAGGGAAAAGATGCACCCACTTTTTTAATCGATTTTAGCCCGAATGAAAAGGTAACCCTCTACTATAAACATTTTGCAAATACGTATACACTCCTATACGCCAAACGAGGAGAGGAACATATTCTTCTAACACCGCCAACAGATCAGCAACATACGGTCAGTGACGCAGTTTTTGTATCCAATGAGCTCATCTATTTATTAACGAATTACGATGCTGATTTTACGTATTTAGCTTCGTATAATTTAGAGACAAATGAGTTTGTAAAATTGAAAGATTTGGAGAATGAAAGCTTTACTTCGTTGAAATATAACAAAGAAAAGCAGTGCCTGTATGTAGTTAGTGAAAAAGGTGTAGAAGATCATTTATACATGCATGATTTGCTATCGAATAATTGGGAAGAACTAGATTCACCATGCAGTGTCATCGAAAAACTTATAGTCACAAAATCTGGTAGTTTGTATTTATTAGGAAGAGGGGCTACGAAACCGCATAATATTTATCAATTTAAGGAAAATGGCTGGACATCTTTAACGGGATACACAGTTCCAGGTGTAGATCAAAGCGAATTAGTTGAGCCGGATGTGATTACTTATTCTTCCTTTGACGGACTTGAAATAGAGTCCTTATTTTTCAAAGCTAAAAAGGAAATTGATAATGGCGAAATCATCTTTTGGCCGCATGGTGGTCCGCAAGCTGCAGAGCGTAAATTTTTTAGAGCTTCCTTCCAATTCTTTTTAAATCATGGGTATAGCATCTTTGCTCCGAATTTCCGTGGTTCGACAGGTTATGGATTGGCTTTCATGAAAATGGTGGAAGGAGACTGGGGACACGGCCCACGCCTTGATAATGTAGCTGGTCTCGACTGGCTCATTGATAATAACTACGCGGAAAAAGGCAATATTTTATTGATGGGCGGAAGTTATGGAGGATACATGGCCTTATTGCTTCACGGTAGACATTCTGAATATTTCAAAGCCGTAGTGGACATATTTGGTCCATCTGATTTGTTCTCATTTATCAACTCGGTTCCTGAAGACTGGAAGCCAATTATGGATCAATGGGTAGGAAATCCTGAAAGAGACAAGCAAAAACTCATTGAATACTCACCATTAACGTATTTAGAAACCATGGTCAATCCAATGCTCGTTATCCAAGGCGCGAATGACCCACGTGTTGTGAAAGAGGAATCTGATCAAATCGTGCAAGCTTTAAAAGATAAAGGTCGTGATGTCGAGTACATGCTTCTTGAAGACGAAGGACATGGATTCTCTAAAAAAGAAAATGAAATTGCTGTTTATCAAAAAATCCTCTCATTTTTTAATCAATTCGTTGGATCTAAAGTGAAAGCATAACGATACGTATCATTGAAAAAAGAATCCCGACTGGGAAGAAAACCATTCTTTTTAAAATTAAATGAAAAGACTAGGTTCTACTATGATAGAACCTAGTCTTTTTCATAAACCAACCAACATCCCTTGTGTTACTACATAAACTCCACCACATGTGCTAGTAAGGGATCGAATCCACTAGAAGATATTCCAGCAAATCATATCTAGTTGAGGTACTCTCCCTGATATTAATACATTTCAAGTAAATTCAGTTAAATTCAGTTCTGCAAAAATACAAGTAAGTGCTGATTTGTTTGCAAAAATTCCTGATGAATACAATTAACGAACAATTTAGAGTTTAACCATTATAAATATTCGTGTTTAAATAGTAGAAATGCCCTTCGTCCATCGGCTGGATACACTATAAATCGGTTAAAACACGAATTTTATCTTTTTGAAAAAGTCACGAATGAAACCTTTTTATGACCTTGCGAAAACTTAAATGAAACGGGGAAACACTTAAGTTGATCAGCAATTAGGTTTATTCGGTAAAATTAATACAAGAAATTGAAATATTAATTGGTGATAAAGTGAAATAAGAGTTTTTACTTTTTTTAACCAATCAAGGATATTGAGGTTATTAGTGATGACACTTAAATGGTTGTGGATATTGGTTATTGTGTTTAGCTTACTAGAATGGATTTCAATCCCATTCATAGGTGCAATTACAGGAAAATTATATCAATTAGTTGATGGTGTATTAATAATTACTTTTATTATTTACCCATTATTTTTCATAACTTCTCTTTTACTATTACAAAAGGAAATTAAAAAAATTGGTGCAGTAATTTTGCTTATTCCACTAATCGTGTATGCACCTAGTCTTCAAACGTTGCTTAAATAATGTACTGATTGAGCTAATTGAACAGTTTAGTGAAATAAATTCAAAATACACCAAATAAAAGGACGGGGGAAAATTTAAATTTAAATATTTTAGTTGTCTGTTTATGATGATGCTCTTGCTGCTTGTAATACTAGATTAGAACCAAAGGAACATTTAGGAGAAATAAATACAATTGTATTGGACTCTATTATGGAACGAGATGAAGCATTAAGTAGTAATATGAAATTCATAGCTATTAATATGAATAATTTTGAGGAAGTAGAGGAATACAATGTCTAAAAGCTTGTCCATATACAATACAAATACAGAGGGTAACGTATTCTAATTTTAGTTTACATAAAATAAATACCTTAGTGGGACAGCCTGTGATGCACGTGGTCTTACTTAACATGTGAGCTAATAATAATAAGTGTTATTCCCGTAAATAGGCAAATGATTCTCGTCACAGGAATTTTGTCAGCTAGTCCAAATAATGCAATTGCTGTCGTTACGATTAACACTGTTGGACCAACCAATGCAAGCATTGTATTAATATAGAATGCTTTTTCTAAATTATTCAACTTTAGCATCAACAATCCAGCACTTACTTCAATACTTCCAGACAATACACGTAAAATAACCATAGCAAGAACCGATTTTTCAATAATTGTCATCATCCTATCTTTATAGATAATTTTCACTTATATTATAATTCCATCATTAGGATAATTATAGAGTTCTGTTTTAATGTAATATTAAAACCAATATATGTATTATTCGTATCAAATATTCAACTATGCTTTATTGGTGTTAATTTTTAAAGGTGAATTTCTAGTTAAAAATTCAAAGAAGTTATTAATGGAATCAGTTTTATAAATCCATTTTCTTTTTTTAAAGGGAAATTGGATAGGTGCATATAATAAAATGCTAAAGATTTATAGGAAAGTAGATAAAGTAGAACGCCCTCTAGGAAAATACGGATATAACAAGAGTAAACACAACATTATCCTGTTCTTATACTGCCATCAATCCCTGATAAATATGAAATGGATAAAAGAAAGCTTGTTTCTTTAATTAAATAAAAATGACTGGTGTGCTAAAAACAGCTAGTTAATCATACCACTAATTATAACCATTGAAAGGTGAATGTGGAATGTGGCTACTAGGTTTTTTATGTACTTCTTCAGGGATATTGTTAGGTGGAACGATAGCTTGGCTTTTTAAGGGGCTGCAACAGAAGGTAGATATCATTTATGGACTCTGTGCAGGTATTATCTTGGGCTTAATTAGTTTCGAAATTTTCCCAGAAGCAATTGAAACTGGTGGTTGGTTAAGTACCTTTATTGGATTTACTATAGGGATGCTCATATTCGAAGTATTGCATAATCGGTTGCACAATAAACAAGGTATAAAGAGTACTTCAATGAAAAAACTGTATATTCGTACTGGTTTAATATTAGTGTTTAGTTTCTCGGTTCACAATATACCTATGGGAATTGTTTTAGGTGCAAATCAAGAACCCGAATTTACAATGACTTTATTACAAACACTCTTATTCCATAGTATCCCAGAAGGAATTATTTTATTTATTCCTATGATTTTAGCAGGTTCAAATATCTTGATTGGTTTTTTTATTTCCCTTATTGTATCTTTTCCAGTTTCTATAGGCGTTTTTATTGGTGGATTTTTAAGATTTGAACACGAGTCAATAAACACAATCTTAATTAGTATTACAATAGGCATAATTTTCATGGTTACAGTATCAGAAATTTTATACCCAGCATTAATCAAATCTTCAACATTAAAAGTTTTAATTTGTATTCTAGTAGGACTAGGGATAATAGGATTCTATCTGAAGTTATTATAATTAAATGTATGTACTTTTTGGATTGATATTTTTTGTTCAATCCTTTTTTTGTGTCTCCTTAATTTTGAAAACAAGCTGTATTCGAATATGATTAAAATTTCTCTCTCTGGTATGATCCCCTATAAGTAGACAATGAAAATGTGGCTATATATTTCAGTCAACTGAAATATAACAGGTTAGAAAGAAAACTTTCTAGAATTGAAATTGTAATGTATGTGATTACAAGGGTAGCAACTTTACTGTGTAAACAAAAAACTTACATTTTATCTAAAGACAACATCCTCGGTAAGTAAATATTCGACTTTAGGTGGAACAGTGTAACCTTAAGAAGAAATACATCATCTCCTTCCTTTACGATATTGTTGTTAATATATTTTAAGCTATATCAGGCATAAACTTTTTAATTCAAGCTGTTTAAGTTTCTTTTCTTATATAAAGGATATATAGGGAACTTTTTTGTTTCTAAAGCACTTTGAAGTACGTACTTTTCATGATGTTAAATATATTTCATAATGATACTTGTAAGACGGAAATGAGTAATAAGGTATTAAACGATTTATCATGTCAGGTGATGAAATATTATTCAGTCATTGTTTTTTAATCTAATCACACTATTCAATCCAATTCTTACTATAAATTTTTAGGAGGATCTTTAAATGAGAGATATACTGCAAGGAAAACTAGGTTTTGGTACTGCGCCGCTTGGTAATATGTACCGTAACATCCCCGAAGAAGAAGCTATAGCAACTGTAGATGCGGCATGGGAGAGTGGTATTCGTTACTTTGACACAGCTCCGCTTTATGGCTCTGGCTTAGCGGAGATTCGTCTTGGTGAAGCATTATCGAAAAGAAATCGTGATGAGTACGTTTTAAGTACAAAGGTAGGTCGAATTATTTCAGATGAATTGGAAGATCCATCTTCACGTGATTTAGGTGAGAAAGGTGGACTTTTTGAATTCGGCCGTAAGAATAAAATTATCAATGATTATAGTGCTGATGCAACTCTTCGTTCTATCGAGGATAGCTTGAAACGTTTACAAACAGATCGTCTAGACTTTGTTTTTATTCATGATTTAGCGCAAGACTTTTATGGCGATGAATGGATTGCACAATTTGAAACTGCTCGAACAGGGGCATTTCGTGTTCTCACACGTTTACGTGATGAAGGAGTCATTAAAGGGTGGGGACTTGGAGTAAACAAAGTAGAGTCAATTGAACTCATGCTGGACCTGGAAGAAGCAAAGCCAAATGTATCCTTGCTGGCTGGTCGTTACACTTTATTAGACCATGAACGTGCGCTACAACGAGTAATGCCTATAGCTAAAAAAAATAACATGGATATTGTCGTTGGTGGCCCATATAGTTCAGGTGTTCTTGCGGGAGGTACTCACTTCGAATATCAAAAAGCGTCACCAGAAATTATGGCGAAAGTGGAGAAAATCAAACAAATTGCAGATCGTCATCAAATCAGCATCAAGGCGGCTGCTTTACAATTTTCATTGGCGAACCCAGCAGTTGCTGCTGTCATTCCTGGTGCAAGTAAACCAGAGCGAATTGCAGAAGACAAAGTTGCATTGAACACGGTAATTCCGGCAGCATTCTGGGAAGAAATGCGTATACAAAAACTAGTAGCACCTAATGCACCACTTCCAATCGATGTTAAATTAAAAGAGTAATGAAAAGGCATATACACATCTATTAAAACTTGAGCTTCACCTGAACAGACCTGGAAATTAACAGGGGATTCGACTCCCTTCAGAACTGGTTACTTTATAATATACCAAGCAGGTAAGTGAGGATGGATGCGTGCATCATTTAGCTAATTCTGAACGTGATGCGATTGTAGAGCTATTATTAGCACCTAACAATAAGGAGCGTTACTACACTTATTCAATTATGAAGGCACCATTTCTGTTTACATGGCTACTCACACTAATTACTAAATCTCGCATATATTGAATTTTATATCTAAAGACTTCAGCAGCCAAGCGCTTTTTCAAAAAAGCCTTGGCTGTTCGTCTTAGTGCGTACTGTATTGATATTAAGACCGATCTGATATCGGTAGGTAACAAACTTAGTTCGTACACCGTGGGGGTATTGTTGCTTGCAAGCACTAAAGAGGAGGATTATTCTCAGTGTTGATTCGGGTGATCCATGAATTGATTCTAATAAACGATGGAATCCATGTCTTATGAAAACATAAACTTACTTTCACCCTGTTCAAATTACACTTTGGAATAGAGAGACCTTACAATATGGTGAAGGAAAACCTCTATTTCATGTAACATTCTCAAAAATGGAACACTCAATGTTATCAAATACAAGTCCTTATTCAAATAATACTGAACTATTTTCTACCTTCTTTAGAAGGTAAAAATGTAACATCACCATTTCATACAGCTGAAGTAAGCCCTTATTCTTATCATCAAAAGTCGGCTTTCAATCTGAAGGATTTACAATCCCTCCAACAAATATGAATTATCCATATCAACCGCAGTCAATGACTAATCATTATCAACCTAATTATCCAACGCATTTATACGGTTACGAAATATTTAATAATAGAAAACTAATTTCGGGTAGTTTCTTTCCTAGGAAGGAATCAATAAATTCAAAAAAATAATTGCTTTCATCTTCTGTTCGTACTCAACCTGTGTATAGACTTGAGTTGATGTAATACTTTCATGACCAAGTAGTTCTTAAAGTGTTCGTAAATTAACGTTTTCTTTATTTTGCTGTAACATCCATGTTGCAAAAGTATGCCGTAAGTGATGTAGCGTGAAGCGGGTAGGTGGGAGGCCAGCCTTTTTTTAAAAGATGACATGCAACCAGGTTCTAATTGATAAATTTGATATGCTTTTAAAGAAGCTTTCTAGGATGCAAGAAGCGGAATTAAGTGTGAATGAAGGGGCGAAATACGTTTTTTTCCTTTTTCCATCAATTCGAATCGTTTCATTTACTAAATCAACTTGTTCCCATGTTAATGAAACAAGTTCAGAACGTCTTAGACCTGTTGTTGCTAATAAATTTAAACATTAGCTCATTCCGCATCGAAAAACATGATTGGGCGCATTCTAAATGGTCAAATAGCTGCTTAAAATCCGTTAATGTCATATACACAGGAAGTTTGTCATCGGACTTTGGTGATTCGATGGCTGCGTGAAATCATACGTCAGGTAATGTTCCTTTAAACAATATTTGGTAAACGATTTTAAGGAAGAAATTTTTCGATTGATCGAACGAGGTTTTTGTTTTTAAAGACCCTATGTCTTAGTAATGTCATTTAAACAGGTTGAACAGCCATGGTCCGTTAAAAAGGTTAAGGAGAGCTGTAAACCGTATTTTTCGAGTATTTTTTTCCAATCTCAATATACAAAACAAATTCATCAAGGGCAGCAAATAGTTCCACATATAAACCTCCAGATATAATTATTATCTGTACAAATAAAACCCATTATCGTTCACATGAAATTTATAAGGAACTTCACAAATGCAACTCGAAAAGTACAGATATTATGGGGTGTTGACGTATCCAAACCCTCCCTTAATATAGATTTGTCCAATATCATATGAGGGACTTAGCTAGTTTTTACATAATAATTATACAAATTCGTTAAAAATATCATTCAATTAATAAACTAAAATAGACCTTAGACGGATAGTTTATGTTTAATTAAAACCCACCTTATAACACTTTTCAAAATTAAAGTAGCTTTCATACCCAAAAGTGTACATTACTAAGCGAAATCTTAGTGGTGTGCATTTTTTTATTTTTATACTAGATAAAGTTAATTCTTAATGATAAGAGTAGCTTTGAAAATAATGTTATTTCCAATAATTAATATATATTTTTATAGAAAAATCATAATAGCAGTTGAAATTTTCCGAATGTTTGGTATAGTTAAGTCATTTGGGAACTATAACCATAATTCCCAAATGACTGAGAGAAGGGGAGATTCGAATGAAAACATGGCAAAGAACCATTGCAGTATTGACGGTATTAGCACTATTTGTATTCGGAGGGTCTAGTCCAATCTTAAAGACCAATGCACAATCTAATGAGTTTGAAAAGTTAAGTCAAACTGCACAAATGTTAAGTGTGGTAGAAGAACCAGGTGAAGTTCAAGAAATTAAAGAGATAGCACAAGATGCAATATCAATGAATAAAGTTGTATCTAATGCTAAAGACGCTGATTTAAATTATAGTAGCGCTAATGTTGGTGAAATTTCTGCTGATAATGAAACGTATACGGTTTTGACAATTCCAATTGCATCAGAGGATTATAACCCTTTAAGTAATTTAACATTAGTTATTCAAAATGACGAAATATTAACTTATAGTGAGACATTAATAACAAAAAGTACAGAAAATACAGTGGCAATTGCCACATACAATGACGGAAACCTATTTAATGAAAAAGTTACAGATATTGAATATTTAAGCAATAGTGAAGTACAGAAAGCCATCGATAAAGCTAAAAACCTTGAAGTGAGAGAAAACATTGTACAACCATTGGGAGTCGGAGAAGTAGCACTTTGTCTTGCTGGGGTACTCTTAATTGACTTAACTGTAGCAAGAATTGTGGCAGCAACTTGCATCGGAGCTTGTGGAACTGGTATAGTACCTGTTTGTGCAGCTTGTGTAGGTGGAGTTTTTGTGATAGGTGGAGCTAATATACCAGCAGTTATAGCTTGTTTTAAAGCTTAAATAACAACTATATTAGTTGATTTGTAAAATGAATGATTTATTTTCAAAAAACAAGAAGCCTTTTTTATCAAAGGCTTCTTGTTTTTTCTAATTTAATTGAGGAACAAGACATCCTATAAAAGCAATTTAAATGCAAAAGGGACCAATAAAACTAAAATAGAACCTATACCAAAAACGGATACCACTTTAATTATGTCTTTTTTCAAGATACCACCACCTATAACACAATTGTAGTTAATTTTAAAAGACATTATACATTCTACAAATTAATACTAACACACATTCTTCGGAAAATTCACAATTGAATGTGATAACAGGAACTTCTAACTACTTTAATTAGTGGAAAAGCAACTAATTAATTATAAAGTTTATTCTGCTTAGTGTACAAATTTACTGAAAGGTTGGTTGCAGTCTCAATTGTAGATTGAACATATTTGAAAGTATCATAAACCCATTAATTTTACTGTTTTGAAATTTCAATTAAGGCCTCTTAATAATGAGTAAAGTTTGGTCTTAGTAATGTCATTTAAACAGGTTGAACAGCCATAATCCGTTAAAAAGCTTAACAAGAGTTGTAAATCGTATTCATAACTAGTGACTGTATTACCGAGTAATTTTTTTCAATATCAATATACAATATAAATTCATCAATGGCTGCGTGTAGTTGCAAGTATAAAACCTCCAGATATCGTATTAAACAATAATTATTATCTGTACAAAATCATCCTATTATCTTAAAAAAGGAGAATTGTCGTTCACATGAAAATTATAAGGAACTTCAGAATTACAAGTCGAAAAGTACAGATATTATGGGTAGTTGACGTATCCAAGCCCTTGGTTGAAGAATAAATACATATATTATTGATATTAGAACGGGAATATTTGAATAGTCGAACGTGCAAATTTGTATGTTCGACTATTCTTAATTGAGTTACATAATATATAGAACAATTGATAAATCTGGTTTTAAAATATTGGTGAATCATTTAGATTTAAATGGGGCCCCTTTAGAAAAATGTGGATTTACAACGTTAAGGCAAATATGAATAAACAAGAGCAAGCACAACCTTATTAGGTGTTGTGTTTGCTCTTGTTTCAAATAGCGATAGATTGTGGCTTTGTAGCCAGACCTAGATTAAAATAGAATAATAAAAATATTTTAATTTTATGCAACTAATTACTATTCAGAATGCTCTAATGATATGTAAGGAAAGAAGAGGTGTTATAGATGGAATCTGAATTTCTAGTATAAAAAGCGCATTTTGATGAAGATTTAGATTCGGCGTTAGATGTAATTGGAAAACTGTTACATTTCCCACGAATAAACTTCGTTACATCTGAATTAAGCCAAATCCGTAAAATAAATAATTCATCCCAATCAATTATTTCTATCCCATTAGAGATATTTAATGAATTATATCCTTTGTTCATTTTTATACATTAACACGCTGAAGTATGAACTCTCTTTCAGCAAGAGCTTCGTTGGCTATTAGAAGGACTATCGATTCAGCAGCCAAAGGCATTGTGAAATCTGCAGAAGGTGTCTTTAAACCGGTCTATTATTAATGGTGCCATTATCCATATATGAAACTGAACGGAATTGTGGTAATCGATTTGACGAATGTTAATCCGAAGTAAGAAGAGGTGGAGTCAGATTTATGCGGATACAACGATAAGGACAAACATACCCAAACCACGCTTTTTGGTGCATTTTCACTTCAACTTACGTGGCAGAATAATGAAAAATTAGTTAATATTAAAAATAGAAAAGGGGAGAAATTTATGTTTACTAATGAAGAAAGAGAGTCTATTTATAAAGTTATTTATAATAGGAGAGATATTCGAAGTTTTTTATCAACTCCTATCCCTGAAAACATTATACATAGAATATTAAATGCAGCTCATCATGCACCTTCAGTAGGATTTATGCAACCTTGGAACTTTATTTTGATTTCCACTGATGAAATTAAAGAAAAATTGGCTTGGGCAGCAGAAAAAGAAAGCCGAGCATTAGCTATTCATTATGATGGGGAAAAACAAATGAAATTCCTTGATTTAAAAATTGAGGGTTTAAAAGAAGCTCCTATAACTATTTGTGTTACATGTGACCCTACAAGAGGAGGTTCCCATGTATTAGGACGAAATTCAATTCCTGAAACAGATATATTATCAACAGCCTGTGCTATTCAAAATATGTGGTTAGCAGCTTGTGCTGAAGGACTTGCGATGGGGTGGGTAAGTTTTTATAAAAAGAATGATATTAGAGACATTTTAGAAATACCACCACACATCGATCCCATTGCTCTTATATCAATCGGTTATACTGAAAATTACCCAGAAAAGCCCATTTTAGAGTTAGCTAATTGGGAAAAAAGACGTTCTTTAGAACATCTTATTTTCGAAAATAAATGGGGACAAAACTAAAGACTTATTAATCTATCAGGGTGCGTTAATTGAATAATGTTGAATTGAAAGCAATATTTAGTTTTCGTTCTTTTGATAGATTTGCTAAAGCAGATTTTTTAGTTAATAATTTTATGATGTTGTACAGATTTTGTAATGTTACATTTTTTTCTTTAGTTCTTCTTCCGATTAATGTTCCTTTACTAAAGAAGGGACTCTCTGGCTTAAGTATTAAGTTTGTAGCAATCCCGCTAATGTCATCATTATCCCTATTTAAATAGCGACTTAGTGATGTACCTATACCCTTAGCTTTTGAATTAATTACATCAAATAATTTAATTTCTTCATCCTCATCTAAATAATGAAAAGCCAAAAAGGGAACGTTTAATGTGCTATCTGTTTCTTTTATATATTCACTAATCCCACCTAATCTATGCTGCCCATCCATCAATGTAGCTTTTTTTGTACATATTAATCTCCCAAAATTTCTTCTTTGACCATCACAGGGGGGAAATGGAATGGACACACTAATTACTCGTAAAATGGAAAAGAAGGATTTAAAAGAGGGATTAAAGATTTATAAAGAGGGAATCGAAAAAGGGATGGCAACCTTTGAAACAATTGTGCCAAGTGAACAGGTATGGGATGAAAGACACCATGCAACATTGCGCTTTGTTGCAGGAGAACACAAAAGAGAAGTTGGTTGGATTGGCATTTCCCCTGTCTCTACACGCACCGTTTATTCTGGAGTGGGAGAAGTTAGTGTTTGTATATCAAGTGATTGTAAAGGGAAAGGTATTGCCTCAAAGCTCTTTAAAATACTAATTGAAGAGAGTGAGAAGGCAGGGTTTTGGACACTCCAATCATCTATCTTTACCATAAATACATCAAGTATTCAATTACATAAAAAGATGCGCTTTAGAATTGTTGGTACGAGAGAAAGAATTGTGTGACTTTAAGTATATCTTTGCCGAATTGGCATGGATATACTTAATTTTATTATTGGTGAAGTTATACTTAATAATGGAAACAATTAAAAAGAAATAATTTCACCGTCTTTAGGAATCAATACTGAACCACTTAGATCCTGTTCCTTAAGAAAATCGGATAGTTGCTTTCGACTCAATTTACAGTGGTTATTAGTATCTAGATGCGCTGCAAGTAGCTTAGTTTTCGGAGATAGCTGAGCAATGCGAGCGATATCCTCGCGTGTCATTGTAATAATAGTTCCCCATATCATTTCTGCCTCTGAGGCATTCAAAAGAGCAACATCAGGCGATAAATCTCGAAAGTTTTTTTCAATATTTGGTGTATAAATACAGTCACCTACTATATAAATAAAACCTTTCGACATCGTATTCAAATAAAAACCAGAAACTGTCCCGAGTATCTTACCAGTAATGCCAGGAGCATGCGGTCTCTCAATTCTCCACATTTGAATTCCTTCTCATACATAATAGTCATTAATTGCTATTATTTTCTTGAATCCAGCTTTTTGAACAAAGCTTTGGTCCCTAGGGCTACAAAATACAATAGTTTCCTTATTCAAGATGGATATAGATTTCGTATCGATCAAAATGACGATGTGTTAGAAGGATAGCATCTACATCTTCAAAAATGTGAAGTGAAACAGTCAATGAAGTCAATGGATTTCTGCGATAATTTCTAGTGAAAGGGACAGGTGAAAGTTTACCAGCTTCACTCAACATCGGATCAATCAGTAATAATTTTCCATTTATTGAGATAATTGATGTAGCATGTCGAATATGCTGTACTGAAATGGGCATAAAAGAATCTCCTCTAAACAATTTAGTAACTACAAAAATAAATTCGTATGTATCTTCCAAAAAAACATATTTGTTTTCTTTTCAAAAATATATGAACCTAGCGTTAAAACACAAGTGAAAAATTGCAAGGCATCCAAAACAGTTTTGGGGTTCAGTTCAACTTTGTTCAAAATGAGATTAATTTTTAGCAGTAAAATCAATTAAAGTATAGCTTTTTTGATCAATTTTTTTATTAAACTAACAAATATACTTGCAACACCTATTATAGTACTGTACAGTACTAATTATGACAAAGGTAAAATTAATGAATCAAAAACGTGTGATTGAAGTAGCTGCAACATTATTTTTAGAAAAAGGGTTTGCTTATACAAGCATGGATGAATTGGTTCGTGTAAGCAAAGTTTCAAAGTCTAATGTGTATTATCACTTCTCTAATAAGGAAGAATTGTTGGAAGGGGTCGTTGATTATTGGATTGAAATGTATCAATCTGCAATTGATGGCTTACTATCTCAAAACCAATTATTAGTAGAAGATCGTATCCAACTGTTTTTAAAGCAATTATCACAAGGAGTTCAGACGAGAGAATATAAGGGGAGCTGTCCATTTATTACGCTTTATATTCAAAGCCCTACAAATGCCACAAAAGTAAAAGAAAAAATAGGTCTTTTTTTTGCAGGATTACAAACGAAAGTTTCTCTATTACTTAAACAAGGGATAGAGAATGGTGAATTTAGAAAGACAATTAATATTGACGAGGTTGCATCTCTTTTTATTACAAATCTTGAAGGAGCGCTATTTATTTCAGAAACACTGAAGGATGCAACTGTTATCATGAAAACAGCAGATCATTTTTTTAACTTGCTTCGATAAAAGAAGCATTTTTTTTACATCAGATTAGTACTAAATAGTACTAAAAGGAGGATTTATATGAGAACAGTATTTTTAACTGGTGGAACAGGTTTTATTGGAAAGCAATTAGTGAAGGAATTAGCCAAAGAGCATGTTACAATTCTTCTATTAGTGAGATCGAAAAGTAAAGCAACACGCATTTATCAAGAAAGAGGCATCTTAAAAGAGGCAGTTATGCACTTTATTGAAGGTGATTTGACGAAAATAGACTTAGGTCTAAGTGCTGAAGATAAGGAGTTGGTATTGAAAACGGATGTGATTATTCACGCAGGAGGCCCCATGGATATTCAAGCGACAAGCAAAGAGGCAGCTTCCGTATTTTTGAATGGTGCCCAACATATTAGTGAATTCGCTAAAAATATTCATCAATTGAAGGGATTGCAACAATTTATTCATGTTGTAGGCTATATGAGTCCCTTTGATGATAAAAATAGCAAGATTGCGATAGATGTGTTTAAAGAAGGAAACAATTTTTTGAAAATAAAAAATCCATATGAGAGAACAAAGTTTTTAGCAGATCTTTATATCCGTCAGCAGGCATCAACAGTAGGTTATCCGCTTTCAGTAATTAATCCACCAACTGTAGTTGGTAGTAGTAAAACAGGGAGTACGGAGCAAACAGGAGGCTTAGGCTTGCTTGTGATGAGTATGCGAAAAGGGCTCATGCCAGTAATTCCTGGAGGTAAGGAATACAGATTACCACTTATTGCAAACGATGAACTAGCAAAGTTTATTGTGCAGGTTTTCAGATTGGAACAACCAACTATACAAACATATACACTTGTTGAAGATAAACAACATGATCAGAATATTTCAGAATTATTAGATGCTATGTCAGAAAGTATGAATATGACTGCACCTAAAATTTCTGCCCCATTGCCAATTATGAAAGCACTTATGAATAGTGGCGTAAGCAAAATAACCCAAATTCCTGCTGATGGGCTGAACTTTATTACAAATCGAACATTTTCAAATGGTTCAGCGAAAAAGATTATGGGAGAAGATTGGTTTAAGGAGACAAATGTAATGAAATTTTTCCCAGCCGTAATAGCTGATCTGGATTATCGCATGATGTATCAAAATGGCCAGCACAGTCATTTATTTAAACGAACATTATGTAATAATACTACCATTTACCAATCACAAGGAGAGGGTAAACCGTTTATTTTATTACATGGTTTATTAAGTGATGGAGAGGATTTATTTCCTTTAGGGAAAGAGCTTCATGAAAAAACGGGTCGACCTGTATGGATCATGGACCTTCCAGGTTTGGGACGTTCTCCTTTTAAACGAGAGAAAAATCTTTTAAATATCTATTTGAATGTATTGAAAAAGCTATTGGAGAAAGCTACTAATGGTGCCCATCTAATTGGCCATTCATTTGGTGCGTATATTCTTTTGGAAGCATTAGTACAAAAGTACATAGATAAGAAGTATACAATTACTTTACTTCAGCCACCTGTTGCTAAAAAAAATGCTAAATCGATAAATGTTCCTCAATTTATGAACAAATGGACATTGAAATTGGCAACTACTAATTTGATAGAGCGTTATTTATTAAGTAATGGTTTATTTGAAAGTACGGAGAGCATCCCTGAACATTATATTGAAAAAATAAGTAACAGTTTTACTTCTCCTAGAATTTTAAATACTACGGTTCAGCTTAACAGTTTACTATTGAAAAACGTTCAAGGTGATTTCAATGAAGTAACAAAGTATAATCTTCGCATTATTTGGGGGGAATATGACAGAGGCTATTCTGCTCCTTCGCATCTGGGTAAGGTTGATTTTGTTCCATATGGTCATCATTTTCCTCTTAACCATCCGAGTGAAACGGCTAATTTGGTAATAAAAAATAGCAGTACTAGCAGATGAGAGTGTGGGATAAATAAAAAGCGTGTAGTATCCTTTAATATCTAAAACAAAGTTGGTCATTTTCTACATGTGCAGCTCCACAGTAGCTATAACTTCATAAATTATCCTGGTTTACTTTAATGAAAGATTATTACGAGTTATGTTTTAGAAGATATGACAAATCAAATTCCAAAAGGACAAATTGACATGCTTTATAAGTCTTTTTTTGAATACTATAATCAATATGAATTTCTTGAAGACCGGATTGCAAACTATAATCATTTCTTTCAGGAATATAAAACCTTTGAACAAGCAAGAAAATTATTATTACAGCTGTTGTCAAATAACCATTATCCATTAAAACGACAGAGTCTTTACACAAAAATAAATCTGACTTTTGAGAAATGAACTTGAAATTTATACAACAAAATTCAATAAAATGAGTTGCATAGACAGCCCTTTTTTTCTTTATTGAACTAAACCAGCTAATAGAAGGTTAATCGTTATTCAATTAAGGGGCGCGATTATGGAACAAGGAAAAGCGTCTTTTTTACGAAAAAAAAGATTGAGTCGAACGTCTTCTTTTGAAATAATTGGTACTAATCAATATGTTAATTAATGGAATAAGATTCGTTAGAAAAAGAATTTTTAAAATATAGGAGGGTCGCCCATGGATAAAAATGAATTAATCTCACTATTCCACAAAGAACTTCGACAAGAGGCTCAAGTAAAAGGTTACATAAGAGAGGAAACAGAACATGTCGTGCGTCACATTTCACAGTTTGGTGAAAAAGGGTTCATTGTCTCATCTAATGTAAACGAAGGCGATGTAAGAGAAATTATTAAGAACGAGTTAAACTATTTTAGTAACCTTGAGCAGGATTTTGAGTGGAAGGTGTATAACTACGACAAGCCTGCTAGTTTGAAAGATATTCTTGAACAAGAAGGATTCACAATAGATGACCCTGAAGCACTAATGGTCATGAAGTTAGATGAACAGCACCCCTTGCTTAATAATGACCGACACTTCAATTTAAAGGAAATAACAGATGAACAAGGCATTCAAGACATTATTGTTCTAGAAGACGCAATCTGGAATGTACCGCATGCTGAGCTGGGAGAAAGACTTTGGAGAGATAAACAGAATAATCCTGAATCCCTATACCTTTATGGAATTTATGAAGATGGTCAGCTTGTAAGTGCAGCTTGGATATGTTTGGAAGAAAACTCCTCCTTCGCCAGCTTATGGGGAGGTTCAACACTACCGTTGTTCCGAGGAAAAGGTTATTATACAGCACTTTTAGCTACTCGTGCAAAAAAGGCATTTGAAAATGGGCATCCCTTCCTTACTGTTGACGCCAGTTCAATGAGTAGGCCTATCCTAGAAAAGAGTGGTTTTCTATGTCTTGCATACTCTTATGGCTGCCAGTCACCTTCTACCAAGTAGTAGAGCCTCTTATTAAAAAACTAGCTAATAGAAGCTCATGTGTTATTCCGTTAAAGGGTGCGATTGTGGAATAAGCGTTTCTTTTCTTATTCAACTAACGGGGTGCGTTAGTTGAAGATTCGCTTTCCGAAATAATCAATCTTTTTTACAAAATAATATTCAAATGTACTAAAAAAGCTCTCATTTTGATCAATGTTTTTTCAAAATGATGGTTTTTCTTCTGTCATTAAGTCAATGTTTGTAGCACCTTCTTAATCAATATTTTTTACAAAGCAACAATCCTAAGATAAACAAATAATAAAGTTTTATAAAAATCATCTCTTCAATTATCCTTTGAGATGATTTTTTTATTGGACATTTATGTTAAAACTGATGTTTATCTTGTGAAGAATTTCTTCCAATCCTTCCACCATATGGTCCACTTTATTAAACAAACTTAACAATTGACCAAATGATTGCTATTCAACGCTATCATAAAATTGGCGTCAAGAATTTAAATAAATGGAGATTACCGGTGAAGGGAGAATAATTGGGGATTTGTGGTATTATATAGTGAGCGAAGAAACAGAATAAAATTTTCCAACGAGCTTCGCAAACAATTGAAATTACCAATAGGGGGTCCTGCCGACAAAATTTAGAAGGATAAATCAGTTCCTACTTTTATAGAATAGGCTGAAATGGTATTTACTTAGGTTATAGTAACAGCTAGGTTTTAATAGTTGAGAATTAAAAGGAGAGATTTCATTATTTATGTTTAAAAATTTTTTTGGAAAGTGCTTAGTAACTTTTTTTGTTTTACTTTTACTTATTCCTGTTTTTACAAATCAAAAGGCTACAGCTAATTCACTACCTCAAAATGAAATGCGTGCAGCCTGGATTGCAACAGTATCTAATATTGATATGAAGGCAGGTATGAGTAAAACCCAATATACTCAATGGGTTCAAAGTACCTTAGACAAATTAAAAGCTGATAACTTTAATACAGTTATTTTTCAAGTTAAGCCATTAAATGATGCACTGTACCCGTCTAAGCTTGCTCCATGGTCATCGTATATAACAGGCAATACACAAGGGACCAATCCGGGTTTTGATCCATTGCAAATAATGCTGGACGAAGCACATAAGCGAGGATTAGAACTTCATGCTTGGGTAAACCCATATAGGGTCACTATGCCTTCGCAATCTTTGACTAATCTTGCTGCCGATAATGTAGCCCGTAAAAATTCTAATTGGGTAGTGAAATACGGTAAACAATACTATTTAGATCCTGGTTTGCCGGAAGTTCAAAATTACTTATTATCAACCATAGAAGAATTAGTAAGCAACTATGATATCGACGCTGTACATATGGATGATTACTTCTATCCTTATAAAATAAAAGGAGAGACTTTTCAAGATCAACAAACTTTTAAAAAGTATGGTGGCTCATTCAATAATATTGAAGACTGGCGCAGAAATAATGTTAATCAATTAGTAAAAAAGGTTTATGCAAGCATTAAGGCAATTAAACCTCATGTTCAATATGGAATATCACCGTTTGGAATTTGGCGAAACAAAGGGCAAGATTCTACTGGTAGTAACACGAATGGAATGAGTAACTACGATGATCTTTATGCTGATACAAGACAGTGGATTAAAGATGGAAGTATCGATTATATTGCGCCTCAAATCTATTGGTCCAGAAATCATAAAGCAGCAAATTACTCTGTTTTATTAGATTGGTGGGGAAGAGAAGTTCAAACATACGCAAAAGTCCATCCTGTTAATTTATATATTGGCATGGCCAATCATAAAGTTGGAAATGATTCTGATACTGCATGGAATAATAAGACGGAACTTATCAGCCAAGTAATCGCCAACAGAGCAAATAAAAATGCTCAAGGGCAAATGCATTTTTCTCTAAGAAGTATTAACAATAACGCTCTTGGATATGCTTCTTATCTAAATCAGCAACTATACAATTATAAAGCTTTAACACCTACAATTTATTGGAAAGGCTCTGCAATACCTTTATGTCCAACTGATGTTAAATTGAGTAAAGAGTCTTTCGGCATGAAGCTTACTATTACAGATGAAAATAGTACTCAACCAAGGAAATATGTAATATACCGATTTGATGGGACAAAAGAAGGATCATATGAAGACGTTAAAAATATAGTAGACGTGGTTTATAACACACAAGGTAATACTGTTTATGTAGATACTATTGCAAATAATAGTAAAATATACACATATGGTATAAAGTCTATATCTGCTACAGGTGTGGAAAGTAAAACTGCTTTTGTTCTAAAAGATGGAAATCCTCACCAGTAGCAATAAAGCCAACACCTGAAGGGCCAGAGCAACCAGAAAAACCTGTAGATTCAAAGCCTGTTGGTAGAAAATAATCGATCTTTTTTATAAAAACCAATCTTAAATTTGAGGGATAAGAATCCATTTTGATCAATCTTTTTACAAAATGGATTCTTTTTATTTATCGTAAAATGCTGGCTTGTGAAGAATTTTTGAACAAACTTTATTTTAAAGCAACATTTTAATGAATTTTTATTAAAAGACTACACTTAATTTTATATGAGTGTCTGCAAGTTCTTGTACATATACAGATGTCCATGTACAGTAGTAGACGAATCCAAGCCCTCCTCCTCGCAAAATAATTTTAGTTTACATAATATAAATTATAGGAAGTTACGTATCAATGAAAAGTATACTAATAATAGTGAGACGAAACAGCTAAAAAAAAGTTAATTTAATTAGTATTGTTGTTTTTCAAGTATAAAATATGGGAACATCCTCAGACGTTCCCGTTCTTAATATGAAATCTGCGTTTACCTGCCTAAGCTCTAAGCTCCTTGTATTTTACTTAGAAATACTATTTGCCCAATATGATATGCATCGTGTAATGCTAAACTCTTCATTTCAAGCACTAATGATCTTTCTCCTGGTATCTGTCGATACAAATCTTCTTGTTCTGCTTTTGCTAGTATTTTTTCAAGTTCACGATGAACTTCATAATATTCTTGTTTTGTTTCATTCCAATTTTGAAGCGTCATCGTTGGTAATCGAAATGTAGATTCGTTATTATCTGCCTGTGGTTCATTCGCTGTATCACCAAAAAATCGCGTCAAAAGTCTGTTTTTATAGAAAAGTAAATGACAAACTATTTCCCAAATGGAATTCATTGCTCCTTCAGTTGGTTTCCAAATTGCCTGTTCAAAAGTAATTTCCTCCAGTACTTTTTTAAGTGCTGGAAACCAGTCTTCTTCATCTAAGCAGCTTGCCCATTGTTGTAACAATAGTGTCTTTGCATCCATTGTTTGTTCCCTCCAGTTTAATCCCTTTAATACATAATCCACTTTGTCAAAATCATATACGGCTAAATATTTGAACTACTTTTACCGACCAAACGTCCATATATCGACAAAGATTTCCTTTTATTTATAATACGTTCGTACTTTTAAGCCCTTTTATGCGCGAAATGATCATAGTCTGCGATTTCGGCTGCAGTTAACCTTCAATTGGAGAATAAAGGTTAAGACATTTATAAATTGTGACTTCTGATAAACCATATTCTCTAGTTTAAATATAAAAACGTTCTTTTTTTTGCATAATTCAATTGATTTATTTATACAAAGAACATATGTTCTGCACTTAAAAAAACAGCACTTAATTATTAATTATAGAAATAATTTTCTGTTGAGCATCTAGAGCTTCAGGGATTGGCATAACAACAAACACATGATTCATTTTCGGATAAACAAAAGTATTGAGTTCAATTCCCTGTTCAGTTAGTTCTTCATCAAGTCTTATTGCATCTGGATATAAACATTCATGCGTTCCAATAAAATGAGTTATCTTTCCAAGTCCTTTAAAGTCACCGAATATTGGACTAATCAATGGGTCTTTTAAATCTTTATCAGCTGCCCATAACTTTGTAATGACTACCATTCCTTCACTTGCTAACATCGGATCCTTTTCTTCATATTCAGCTATAAGTGGATTTTCAAAATTCATATCTACACATGCTGATAATAAAATAATATCTTTCGGTTGAGGCAAATTGTTCATTTTTAAAAAATGTGCTAGGCCAAGTGCTATATTACCGCCTGCCGAATCTCCCATAATCGTTAATTGATTGGAATTTTCAACAGATGCAAGCATTTCTTTATAAAGGTTTAGAATTTTTGGGTACGTATCTTTATAGTTAAAATGAGGTACTTTAGGATAAATCGGAACAATTATTTTCGCATTCAAAGATTGCGCCATTATATCCAAGAACAACCAATGTAAATTTAAAGGTTGATTCGTCCAAGCACCACCATGTATATATAGAATAGCTTTTTGCTTCAAAGACTTTTGGTCATTTAATGTGAAAACCTGTATTCCCTCTAAAATATGCTCCTTAACTTCACTTAAAAGTGTAACATCCTCTCCAATAACATACGGTTTTCTGTTTTCAGTTCCTCTTTCCTTAACAAACTGCTCGGTGTATGCAATACTAGAAAAACTCTCTTTATTACTTTCAGCAATTAACCATTTTTCGAATTGAATACTTTCTTCAGAACGTTCTTCGTTATAAATTGTTACACTCATCTTTAAATTTTCTCCCCTTTAAATAATCATTTTTATCGTCCATTTTGTTTCAAAACACAGAATAATGATATGTAATAGCCGTAAATCTTAGAAGTTTTCAAACTGTTTTACATCTTTATTATACTTTATTATCCTTTTTTTCCTAAATATAAAAAAGCCCAAAACTATTTCTCCACTTTTAAGACAAATAGTTTTGGACTCTTAAATTAAAACAATCGATTCATATACTTTCCTCTAGTTCGTTTAAAGGTTATTAGAATCCCCTTTAAGAGCGTTTCAACAATTTAGAAGTAAGTAAACGACAAGAAGTTTGCAACGTCTTTAGAACGCTATATGTCGCTCTAGGACGTTGCAAACAACTAATTTAGCTTATTTTGTTATACGTGTACCTGCTTTTCCGTCTAATGCAGCTATCGCTTGATCTAATGAACAAATAATTGCCTCTTTACCTAATTTCGCAAATTCTATAGCTGCTTGCATTTTTGGTAACATACTTCCTGCTGGGAATTGTCCTTCTGCAACATACTGTTCAGCTTCTGCTACTGTAATGTGGCTTAATTTTTGCTCATTTTCTTTCCCAAAATTAATATAGACATTTGGTACATCTGTTAGCATCATGAAAACATCCGCAGCCACTTGTTGTGCAAGCTTTAATCCTGAACGATCTTTGTCAATGACTGCTTCAATACCATGTAATTGACCATTGTCTTCACGATATACAGGTATACCGCCGCCACCAGATGAAATAACGATTGTATCATCAATTAAACGTTTAATTTCGTCTATACCATGAATGACTTGTGGTTCTGGTGAAGGGACTACTCGTCTGTAACCCCGTCCTGCATCTTCCGCCATCGTAAAGCCTTGCGCTTCTAGACGTTTCGCTTCTTCCTCCGAGAAAAATACACCAATCGGTTTAGTCGGATTTTCAAACGCTTGATCTTCCTTGGCCACTTCAACCATTGTTAGCAATGTCACCACGTTTGTAGCAATGCCTCGTTCTTTCATATGGTTTTTTAAAGCTGTTTCCATCATATAACCAATGAACCCTTGTGATTCGGCGTTACAAACATGAATTGGTAGTGGTTCAACAACATTTTTAGCAGCTTCGTTCTGAGCAATAATATTTCCCACTTGCGGACCATTGCCGTGTGTGATGACGATTTTATGCCCCGCTTCTCGAATTTCCACCATATGGCCTGTTGCCGACACTACGTTTTTGAATTGATTATCATAAGTTGCTGCTTGTTTTGGCTGTAAAATGGCATTACCGCCCAAAGCAATAACTACACTCTTTCCCATTTCTTTCACTCCTTAATTAACGACATGTAAATGCCATAAAGCGTATCCATCCCAGATGAAGAGCCTACTTCTATAAGACTTTCCATACTTTCTAAAGATGGATCATGCTGTAATGTTGTGATCTTCGAACTAAATACACCATCTAGAGCACATGTTAAAAAGCGCTTACTGACAATGGTCGTTAAAGGTTCCTTGATTAACGCTTTTAAAGTATCAAGATGTTTATGTTCGATAAAATTATTTAGAAAATGACCGTACAATATGCCGACCAGTATATCGTCACCAGTTGGTGTCAAACCTTGTCCACGTCCAATAAAATAACGGAATGTCTTCTCAAGATTTTGAGTTGGGTCATGTAATCTATTGATCAAGGCCAACACACGTGCTCGTTCAAAATCTGTTGAGTCATATGATGTAAATGAAATGCATTGTAAATTTTCTTTTAATTTATTTAGATTTGCATGTTCAAAATCCATATTTAACGGTAGTATTTTTACATTAAACACCATTTCGAAACGGTTATGAAAAAGACGATTATTGCGAAATATTAATGTATCGCCTACCTTAATATTGCTCTTTAACCTTTTTTTCGTTTGAGGATCAAGCAAAATCCCAAACGGAAATGTCCCATTTTCATTGGTACCAATAAATATCAATTCACCATTTCGATCAACAATATTTAACCCTTTTTCAAAAATACTATGCACGGTAAAAGTTTTTCCTTCATTTAATAATTGAAGTGCGATTGAACCAATCGCACTTGCTTGTAAATTCATCCTTTAAAACCTAGCTTTTCAGCATATGCCGTGATTGCCTTCTCAAAACATTCGATTGGCGGATGGACTGTACCAGCACCAATTTGTCCATAACCCGCAATTTTGTGGGCAATACCAGTGTTGATGACTGGTGTGATCCCTGTTTCAACAACTTTCCGTGCATCGATACCTAAACATGCGCCTTTGAAATTCCAAGTTGGAATAACAAAGTTAGGGTTTTCGCTAATACAGATTTCAGTCATTTGATTACTTGTTTCAAGCGCATCATTAAATCCACCAGTACCAACAAAGCGTGTTACTGCAGGGGCTGCAATCATCGCCATACCTCCGACACCGATTGTTTCTGTAATCGCTGAATCACCGATATCAGTGTTTGCATCTTCTGCTGAGTAACCAGTGAAATATAACCCTTGTGGCGTATTAACAGGACCAGTAAACCATTCGTCTCCCATACCAGCAATACGGATACCAAAGTTTTCACCGTTTCGGCACATTGCGGTAACAACTGTACCGTGTTCGATCGTACGTGCTGCATCCATCATCGCTTTGCCAGTCGCCATTGCAATATTTAAGAAAAATTGGTCTGTGTCAGCTAAAAATTGGATTACTTCTGTACGTTGTTCTTTTTCAACGTCTTCTAATGATGCAATGACTGGAGATAGTTCTTTTAAAAATGCAAGTGAAGCTGCAATATTACGCTGGTGGAACTCATCGCCCATTGCAATAGCTTTAGCAATCAATACGTTGACGTTCAAGCCTCCATCAAATGTTTTTAAGGCTTTACTTAATACTGGACCTAATACATCTTTCATCCAGTGTAAACGATTGATAACTTGCTCATTATAAGCGCCGAAGCGTAATACTGCACCAATCCCTTCGTTCATTTGACAGTACGCTTCGTTACCACTCTCTTTGTTAATAACGACAAGGACTGGCATGTTAGGTGAAGTGATACCGCCCATTGGTCCAACTGCATTCACATGGTGACAAGGAATGAACGTAATTTTATCGTTTTCAAGTAAATCACGTGCACCCTCCTCGTCTTTTGCCCACCCTTCAAAAAGGATTGCGCCAACACAGGAACCTTGCATAGGATCTGTCATGTTTTCATATTTAATTGGAGGTCCAGCATGTAATAACACATACTCTTCTAATTCAGGAATGACAGACTTTGCAGGTACAACATCCGTTAAAAATGGTGCTGCTGCTATAATCTTCTGGATAACGGCTTCGTTCGCTTCATTTATTGTTTTGTAACCCATTAGATTGTACCTCCTTCATAATAGTTTAAGAATTGAAGTACTTTCATTAACTTCTCATCGCCACCAGCAATTGGACGCCAGTTAAATTGAACACATTCCGAGCCACTGTTTTGAACAGCTTCCGTAAAGCTTTTTAGCCCAATATTGATCACGCTTGGTTTCATATTGATGAAGGACATAATTTTCTCATCCACTACTAAGCTTTCTTTTGTATAGTCAAATTTTTGTACATCAGTAATAGGTTGTTCCACTTTACCGCCTACAAGTTGGATAGCTGTGCGAACCATTTGATCGTTTGTCTTACAAATAATTGCACCACTTTCTTTTAAAATCTCAATTTGTTTATCATAACCTTGGATGTCTTGTGCTGTACCTACAACCGTTGCAAGCACTGCAAGTTGACGACCATCTTGATGTGCACTATCCAAAATACGTTTGATTGCTGGTGCTAGTTCACTGGCCATATCTTCATGACCACCGTTACCGATTACATTATCAATCATAATAACCGCTGTTTCAGGGTCGTTGACGGATTTTTCTAGCATTTCGATACGTTTTTCAGGATCAATCATCGGGTGTGGTTTACCTTTTGTATAAACATCATCACCTAAATCGATAATTTCATGATGTATTGTTTTTAAAACATAGCTATCGTTCTGTTCTTCCGTTATTGTATCTTTAAAAGCATCTCTCACTAGCATCGCTGCTTCAGATGCTAATGTACCGCCTGAATAATAACCTTTAATACCAACTTGTGATTCTTGTAATAGTACGTTTACATGTTCAGCTGTTGTCGGTTCAAAATTCGGTTTGTCCCCATTTGATAATTGGACAGCTACAACTGCTGCTTCTTCAAGTGTATAAGCATGATAGATGTTCTCTTCTTGATAGGAAGGTTTGTCACCTAAAAATAGCGTAACAACTGGTTTATCAATATTTCTTAATAAGTTTAATACTTTGCGTTGTACTTCCTCTGCAGGTGGTTTGGAGATCACTGTAATTACTTTTACTTTCGGATCTTGATTTAACGCTTTGATGCTATCTAACATCGTAATAGCACCAACTTCCGTCGATAAATCACGTCCACCTGTACCAAGAGCGTTTGTAACACCTTTACCATAACGGTCAATAATTGTTGTGACTTCTTGGATTCCTGTACCAGATGCCCCAACAATACCGATATCACCTTCGTTGACGTTATTTGTAAAGGCAAGAGGCACGCCGTGAATTAGTGCGGTACCACAGTCTGGACCCATCACTAATAACCCTTTTTCATGCGCTTTTTGTTTCAATTTCACTTCGTCTTCTTTCGAAACATTGTCACTGAACATGAATACATGTAAACCTTCGTTTAATGCGTTTTCCGCTTCCATTGCTGCATATTGACCAGGAATAGAAATTAACGCTAAGTTCGGATTGTTCGCAAGCTCCAATGCCCGTTTCCAGTTATGTGCTTCTTGGTCTTTAGATGCGTCTTGTGAATCAGACTCACCTTTTAAAGCGATCTCTACTTCTTCTTTCACTTCGTCTACTTTTTCTTCTTGATCTGTATCTACAACGATGACGATATCATTTGGCTTTGCTTTTTCTAATTCATCCGTGCCTAAGCCAGAAGATTTAAAAATGTCTTTGTTCGCTGGTGTTCCCATCATGATCGATACTTTGTTTACACCATCAATTGCAGACAACTTGTTGGATAAAAGCATTAACACGATGGAATCTTTATAAGTGTTTTCTTTTATAATTGTGTATAACATGATGATCCTCCAATTTATTATTCTGCAAATCTATTTTTTCCATGATAACGATCGTAATGAACGTCGTCTGACACAAGATAGTTGTAAATGTCGTCTACGATTTCAATACCTTCCTTATCATATTCCTTACTTCTTAATATACCGCGTTCACCTGGATAATAAATTTCTCCATAGCCCTCTGCCGCTGGCTGTGTTTTTAATTCATTGAGCATTGTTGTAATTTGTAGCTTGAAAGCATTCAAATCTGTGAAATAAGCAGGGTTAATGACGATATGAATTTGACCTAAATCGCGTCCTTTAGTTAAGTCTTGATACATAGAAGACACATGTATACCATGTGGGACTCCTAGAAGACTACCTGATAAAATATCTACCATCATCATCAAGCCGTATCCTTTTGGACCTGCAATTGGCAGAAGTGCATGAACATCTCTTGCATTCGTCGTAGGTGCACCAGTAGCATCAACAGCCCATGTATCTGGAATCGATGCATTTTTACTTCTTGCATCTAAGATTTTGCCCCATGCTTGAACAGTAGTCGCCATATCAAATGTAATGATACGGTCATCAGCAGACGGTGCACTATATGCAATTGGGTTTGTCCCAAAATAAGGTTCAGTTCCGCCAAACGGCACGACCATTGGATCTGATTGACACATACTTAGAGCAACCATATCTTGTTCTGCTGCCATTTCAACAAAGTAACCTAAAGCACCACTATGGGAGATGTTTTTCATACCAACAACGGCAACACCTGATTTTTTAGCCATTTCAATCGCTTTTTCCATCGCTTGTTTTGCTATTTGGTGACCTGGACCATTATCCCCATTAAAGACCGCAGATGCTGGTCCTGTTTGTTCAAATGTATAGTTTGGATTGGTTGTAATACCGCCTTTTGCAATTCGTTCAGAATAGTATTCAACACGTACAGCACCATGTGAGTGAATACCTCTATGATCAGCGTATGTTAATACGTCTGCAACATCATGTGCCGCTTCTTCATTTAATCCCGCTTTCATAAACTTTTGCTTCATTAAATTAAATAGTTCTTCTTTAGATACACGCATCTTGTTTACTCCTCATTTAATTAATATTTTGTGTCAGATTCTAAATAATCTAGAATTTATTCATTTGTAACTAAGATGCCTATATTATCTTTGGATAACTATCGGAGATAAATATATTCACTTTTTATAAATCAATATCTCTGTTTGCATCTTTTGAATAAATGTATGAGAATGGTTCATCTAAACCAATTGCATAGGTTGCTTGCGGTACATAAGCGCCCATAAAGATATAGTCACCTTTATCAACTGGCATCCATTCGTTGTCTAAGTTGTACATGCCTCGCCCACTTAAAACATAAGCGCCGTGTTCTTGAACATGTGTTTCAATGTAACCATGTGAAGCACCTGGTTTGAATGAAAGAATATGAATGTTCATGTCATATCCGATTTCTTTTGGTAATAAGTCTTGGATTAATACTTCTTTCATACCTTCATATGCCTCTTGTTCGATGTCGTTCACATTACCTGTCACGACTTCTGGTGTATACCCTTTAAGAGGTTGTCCTTTAAGAGGTTGATAACGTTTTTTGTATAAGAATAAGCGGCTATCTTCACCGTTATTATTATTTTCAAAAGTCAACTGTAAGTGGGGTGGTACATATAAGTACCCACCTTCTGTTAATTCGTATCTTTTACCATCTGCAAAAGCATTGATTTTGCCATAAACAACGTATACAAAAGATTGAATACCATCACCAGCGAAACCAGTTTTGTTTCCGCCTTGGTTTTTTACTGTTACTAAGTAATCTACAAATCTTGCACCTAAACGTGGGGATCCTAAGATTGTTACGTCACAATCTTTGAAACCAGGTACAACATTATTAACTAAGCCATCTGGTGTGATTACCGCATAATTGTCTTTTTTAATGACAGAACGTGTTTCTAATAAACCTTCTCTGTATCCTTGAACTTGATTTAAGTAACCCATAAGTATCTGGCTCCTTTTTCATTATTTTTATTCTTTATATGCTAGTTCATAAAGTACATCGCTTAATACTTCAATACCTTTAACAAGGTCTTCTATCTTCGTCTCTTCACTAATGTTGTGACTAATTCCATCAATAGATGGTACAAACAACATCGCCGTTGGAACATATTGAGCAAAGATTTGTGAGTCATGTCCTGCACCAGATGGCATCACTTTATATTGATCCCCTACATTGTTCTTTGCTGCTTGTTCAATGATTTGAACGATTTTTTTGTCCATCAATGTTGGTGCCTCATCCATCCATAAATTAATGTCATAAGTCATGCTATTTACTTCAGCGACTAATTTAATTTTGTCTTCGATTTCTGCTGCAAAATCATTTAATAGTTGCTGATCAATATGACGACAGTCTACTGAGAACGTAATTTCACCAGGAACTACATTTACTGTGTTTGGTACAAGTGTGACATGACCGAACGTTAACACAAGTGGTTCCCCAATTTCTCTAGCACGTTTTGTTAAGTCAGAGACAATTTCACTATAGGCAACAACTGTATCACGACGTAACGACATTGGCGTAGTGCCAGCGTGGTTTGCTTCACCTTTTAAGTTGATCGTGAAGCGTTTTTGACCAACGATGCCATTAACAACACCGATTGTTTTGTTTTCTGTCTCTAACACTTTACCTTGTTCAATATGAATTTCAACAAATGCTTTAATGTCATTACGAACGTCAGTCGTTTTTCGGTAATCGAAGCCTGATTTACGCATCGCGTCTTCGAACTTAATGCCCTCAGCATCTGCGATTGTGTCAACATCCGATTTTTTAGCTAAGTTAAAGAAGTTTTTGCTACCCCAGAATGTGTAAGGGAATCGACTACCTTCTTCTTCTGCAAGCGATAATACTTCTAATGAGCGTAGTGGTTGGCCATGTTTAGCTTTTAAATATTTCACAGCCACCAGTGCAGCTAAGATACCGAATTGTCCATCTAGATGACCACCTTCAACTACTGTGTCGATATGTGATCCTGTTAAAATGGTTTCTTCCGGATATTTACTTCCAACAAGACGCCCAGTTAAGTTACCTATATCGTCGAAACTTGCTTCTAAGCCTTCTTCTTTGAATGTTGCTTCCAGCTCACGAACGGCTTCATTCCATTCTTGAGAATATAATAGGCGTGTAATCCCACCTTGTTCTAAACCACCAAAACTTGTGAATTTCTTATCTAAAGATTGAAAAGTTGATTGAATATCCATTACTCTTTCACTCCTTCCTTCTAGTACACTTTTATTATAGGTCCATACTCATAACCATTCATTGACACAATGAACAATAATGGATGGTCTTTTTATGCACTTTAGACAAATAATTTTTCATAAGGAGCAAGTAGCTCGCAGTAAATAAGAACGTTGTTAGCTATTGATTATGGGAAGGGTCTAAGAAGGCGTGTGAGTGGAGTAAATATTCAATTTTATCCTTACTAAAAAACAAAAACCACATAGTAAATCTATTTGAAAACTTAGATTTACTATGTGGTATAGTCATTATTAAAATGATTAGAGGATAAACGATAGCCCGAGTGTCATGATACATACAAGTAGGAGCAAGCCTAAGCTATATCGTATTGTATATTGAAAGATTTTTGATTCATTCCCGGTTTGATTAACGGCTGCTGCTGCAATCGCGATAGATTGTGGTGAAATCAATTTTGCTACGCTTCCCCCAGCAGTATTAGCTGCCATTAGCAATGATGGTGAGATGCCGATCTGCGTCCCGGTAACTACCTGTAAGCTACCGAATAGTGCGTTATTATTTACAACCGATCCCGTTAGAAAGACACCAATCCATCCTAATACTGGACTAACAAATGGGAAGAATTCACCCGTTTTGGCAAGTGCCAGTCCTAGAGAAGTGCTAAGCCCAGAGAAGTCAGAAAGATTTGCAAAAGCCATTACAAGTACGATTGTAAAAATCGGTAACCATAGTTCTTTAATCGTGTCACCTAGCAAATGAACGGTTTGTTTGATGTTTAACGCAGGAAACAGGACACTCGTTAAAATGATAGCCAATAAAATCGCCGTTCCCGTTGCCGAAACAAAGTTAATATTTAAGATAGCTGGTATAGAATTCGCTTCTGTTACGATCGGTGGTATACGCATGATTTGATCATGTAATCCGGGAATTTTCAATGCGACAGTCGTAAAATCAAGTGCACCACCATCTACAAATAATTGTTTAAATGCAGGCAAGCTCCAAACGGCTATAACACCAGTGAGGATATAAAATGGTGACCAAGCTACCAAAATCTCTTTCATAGAATAGTTTTTTAAATTTCCTGATAGTTCTACTCCAGGTTCATGGTAAATCGTTTTTGGTTGCCATTTCCTTAAGAATAAGGCTAAAACCACCATACTAATTAAAGAAGGAATAATATTCGCAAGTTCTGGCCCGATCGTAGTAATCGTAAGTAAATGAAGCCCTGAATAGACACTACTGACGACCAAAATGGCTGGGAATATCTCTTTTATTCCTTTGATACCATCTAAAATAAAGATGAGGAGAAAAGGAACGAGAAATGAAATCAAAGGTAAAAGATAACCTGTCATTCTTGACAGTTCTAACGTTTCCATCCCACCGACTTCAGCACCAGTAATGACTGGAATTCCAACTGTTCCAAATGCGCCTGTAGAGGCATTGGCGATTAGGCAAAGGCCAGCAGCTTTAATGGGATTGAAACCAAGCGTCACTAGTAAAGCTGCACAAATAGCGATTGGAACACCTAATCCGGCCGCTCCTTCCAAGAAGGCATTAAAACAAAAACCAATAAGCAATAATTGAAGTCGTTGATCCTCGGTAATATTCGCTATACTCCCTCGGACGATCTCGAATTTTCCAGTTTTCACAGAAATTTTGTACAACCAAACAGCCATAATGACGATATAACCGATGGGCCACAATGCTTTACCTGTTCCGAGAATAATTGCTCCAAACGCTTTAGTTATCGGCATATCGAAGACTCCGACTGTAATGATAATGGTAACACCTAAAGTTAATGCTGCTGCATAAATCCCTTTTAATTTAAAGATTGTTAAACTAAGTAGAAATAGGAGTATAGGAAGAAAGGCTATGATGCCACTCACTATTTCGTTTCCAAGTGGATTGTATTGTTGATCCCACATCGTTGTCACTTCTTTCTAACGTAGTTATTCCTAACACGGTTTAGTTGTGCAAAGGTGAATTTCTTTGTTCAAGCTACTTTAGCATGCTATCCTTGTTGTAACCCGATTTTCAAAAAACAAAGCATCACGTAGAATATTCTGACCTAGTTCAAGCATATGATTCTCCTTTACTATTTCGAAATAAAGAATTATACGTATAATAACTTTCAAAAATAGTATACAATCAGAGTGATAGGTTATCCTTGTAGCATCTCACATATTTAATTCATATTTTGGCTTTTTCTAACAAATATAAAGGAGATGATTCTTATGACAACATTAAAAGAAATCATGTCTGTCCAACAATTTTCTGATTTAACATTATTAAATGATGAGGGAGATTTAGAAAGAGAAGTAGAAATGGTCGATATTACGGAAACGCCTGATATAAAAAATTTCACAGCACCTCATTCATTTATCGTCACTACGGGTATGTGTTATCAACACGACCAATCCGGATTAAAGGATCTCGTTCGAGAATTAAATGATATACAAGTTGCTGGCATAGGCGTTAAATTATCGCGCTTTTTAGAAAAAATTGATGATGAAGTAATAGAATATGCAAACGAGTTAAAATTCCCCATTATTAGAATCCCTGATAGTTGGAACCTTGGATCCATTACGCATCATATGTCATCCTATATCTTGGATGAAGAAACTGAAAAGTTATATTTTGCATTAGATATCCAACAAGAATTAAATACAATGCTTATGAGAGGTTTGAGCTTGGAAATGATGATTGAACGAATGAGCAGACTCCTTAGAGTCCCTGTGATGCTCTTAAATCCTTTTCATCAAATTAAATCGATGAGCCATCACTTCCAAGAACACTCAGAGCAAATTCAGAAAAATCTTAGTTACTTCAAAAGATGTGTTAATTCCAAGCAAATTTCACCTAATAATAAAGCATCTTTCCAAGAAGAACATATTATATTTGAAGTTCCAGCATTTAAATATTTTCCGTACTATTTGATGGTTTCAAATGTTAATACGCTCACTTATCCATTTAGTCTGCTTGCCATAGAACAAGCCGTAAATACACTTAGTCTCGCCATTTATAAAAATAGTAAAATCAAAGAAGCCGAACAACAAGATGTAAACCGGTTTTTCGAAACATTGATGTCTGAACATCCTGATAATCTTATTTCAGTCAAACAGCACCCTGAGTTTTTAAAAAAACACCTTATTCAACCATCCAATTTCTATCAAGTGATCGTTTGTGCGATTGATCAAGAAAGGGATGTGGAAAATAATATCTATTTGAATGAGCGCTATCAAATGACTTTTGAATGGCTAACACATAAGTTGACTGACATTGATCCTTCTATCAGTGTTTATAGGTCTCCAGGTAATCATCGATTTACGATACTATTACAAACTAAACATCAATATTATTTAGATTACTGCAAATATATCCAAAAAGAGTATCAAAAACTTTTTAATAGCACACTGTCATTCGGTATTGGGAATGAAGTTACTGAATTCTCACATTTACCACTCTCTTATTTTGAAGCGAATGAAGCTTTTGATCATAAGTCTGAAAGTAGTAAAGTTGAATTTATAGAACTCTATAAATCTAAAAGTGTAGAAGAATTGTTACAACTCATTCCAGCCAATAAATTAAAACCGTTTATCACGTATACACTAGGTTCATTAGCCTATCCGAAAACGACAAAAGAAAAAGAACTAAAACATACATTGAAAATCTATTTGGCGAATCATTGTGATCTGACAAAGACTTCAGAAGATATATTTATTCATCGGAACACGGTAAAATATCGTATTAAAAAATGTGAAGAGATTTTAGGTCAGTCTATCGAATCGCCTGATATTTCATTGGATCTACGATTAGCATTATTTGCGTCAGAGAAAGTAAATTTTTAAATTAAAATATCCCGCTAAAAAGCTGTTATGAATGCTTTTTAGCGGGATTTTTTTTGCCTATTTTACCGAAATACTTGCTTCCCCACCTCAATTATGAGCAAGCAAATAGTGTAGCTCCTACTCACGATGTTATCATGAAACCGGCGCTTATTCGATTGAATCCACATATACGTTTAAATGAATTATCTGTTAGGAGACCCATTAATTAATGACATGAAGCTGCTTTAACACCTCTTCAAAGAACATCGCCGCTTCCACCCGCATCGTATGAGCCTAGGGTGCAAATTGATTAGCACTACTCCCCTGAAGCCCTCAGCCCCATTGGGCACCGCAGGACTCCTGCTAGTTGCCACTCAGTAGACGCGTATCAATTGCGACAAGCCGTACGCTCTATGCCATCAGCGATTACTTTGTACAGTTGGTGCGGCAGGTCGTGACCCATGCCGTCAACCAACATTAGCTCGGCGCCCGGGA
Organism: Lysinibacillus sp. NPDC056959; assembly: GCF_042674095.1. Taxonomy (NCBI): domain Bacteria; kingdom Bacillati; phylum Bacillota; class Bacilli; order Caryophanales; family Bacillaceae; genus Lysinibacillus; species Lysinibacillus sp. NPDC056959. The sequence goes on from NZ_JBHURE010000005.1 coordinate 42,272, forward strand.
TGGCAAAAGCTGTGTCCTCGTTGGCAGGTCTATGGGCGGAATGATCGCCCAGGTTGCAGCTAGTGAGTATCCTGAACGGGTATTATCGCTCACATCCATTATGTCCAGTTCCGGTAATCCAGCACTTCCGTAAATAAACGTAAAAGATGCCGCAACAAACAAATAAATAAGTGCATATCCCGACGTTATGATTTTATTTCCTTCTACTACATCTAATCCAAATGCTGCAAAGGAAAACAACAATCCAAAAGGTATCCACATTATTAAACAATGATAAAAGTTTTCATACTATTATCGTCGTTATATCGAACTCGGATTGCATGGAGTTGTATAATTCATCTAGAGAATTTTTCTTCATGGAAAGACCTCGTTGCCTTTGGACAGCAATAACAAAACTACCTATCAGCAGGAGATGTATTAAACCTCCACTGATAGGTAGTTTTACTTTATTCATTAGTTAGGGGATTGATTGTTTTCTTCTCTTTCACCATCACGGCAAGGAAGAATAAAATCGCTGCTGCTGCAAGAAGTATTGCTGCAATATAGAATGCTAATACTTTCGAACCAGTGATATCACCAATATAACCTGTAAGAGTTGGCGCAATAACTGATGAAGTCATTCCAAAGAAGTTAAAGATACCTAGTGCTTTGGCCATGCTGTTGGAAGGTACTGAATCCGTTACATATGTGATTAAAACTGGATCAATGGCAAGTTTACCTAATAAACCGTATAAAACTAATGCTGCATAAAGGACAGAAGGGTTAGGTGCAAATACGGTTAAACTAATTGTTACGGCTGCACCAATTAACAAGAAGATAATTAATTTCTGACGCATATGTGCATTTTTGTCAATATACTTAGAAAATATCAATGCACCAGGTACTGCTGTGACTGCAACTAAAGCAGCTACATATCCTACTGAACCTTGTTCGAATCCTTTTTCTGCGACAAGGAATGATGGTAACCATGTCACAATCATGTAATAACCATAACATGTTGCAAAATAGACGAAATAAATAACTAATTTTTTTAGCGAGAATAATTCTACGCCTTTAGATACTGTGGCTTGTGTTGTTTCCTTATCTTCAGAAGTTTCATTTGTAGCTGTTCTTTTGTCTTGTTTAACAAATAACGCAAACACAAATGTTACTGCTACTATTAAGACCGCTATAATATAAAGCATGTAATTCCATTGGATTTCAAGGCCACCTACTAATACTGATGAGCCTACTAGACCAATAACCATCCCTAATGCCGAACCACTGTTGATGATCGCATTAGAAAAGCTTTTCTTATCTTTTGGCATATATTTAGCTGATAGAGAGAAAGCCGCACCATAGTATGAGCCAGTCGAAAGACCTGCCATTAAGGCGCCTACATAAACTTGTGTGATTGTCGTGCTTGATCCAATGACGAATGCTGCTAATGCAAAAATGATAAACGCAGGGATTAATACTCGTTTTTGTCCAAATTTATCAACGAGTATTCCTGATGGAATTTGCATACCCGTATAGGCAAAGAAATAAATAGAGGCAATAAGTCCTACTTGAGTATCGCTAATATTACCAAGCGATTCTTGAATTTGTGGATATATTGGTGTAAGTATTGTACGATAAATCCAAATAGCTACCCAACCTAAACACAGTGCAAAAATGATTTTTTTGTAATAATTCGGGTCATGTTTAACTGTTTGTTCCATGGTTGACACTCCCATTTTTTTGTATTTACTTATGTTGTTACTTATGTTATTACTAACTTGATTGTAGGTTACGAGCAACTAAATAACATTGTTCATTTTGAACAAAAATAAAAATAACTTTGCACATTTTAGACAAAATGGAATTTTTAAAATAGTTTCAATTTTGACCAAACGTACGAATCCTCTCTTTGTTTTACTGTTGAACTTCGAGGGATTGTCTAAAAAGACTAATAAAAAAAACGGATTGAGGAATTTTTTTATTTCCTCAATCCGCTTCCCTAGTAAATTTTGTTGGACATATAATAAAAAGGCTGCCAAAAAATCAGATGTAAATCTGACTTTTGGGACAGCCTCATTGTAAGATCCACTTATTCCCGTGAAATCGTGTTAACCTCTCTTTTTTACGATGAAAACTAGTTAACCAACAGACGTGAAAGTTAACTCAATACTATTAATGCGGAATAAAACCAATTGGTGTTGGACCCGCAATTCCTAACATTACAAAATCTTTATCAGAATTATTTGTCATACCGTGCTTTTCACCCGGACGTGCAACAACAACATCACCAGCTTTAATTTGCACCATTTCACCACATTCTGGATAAAAATCTGCAGTTCCTTCAATAACAATCCAAATATCATCCGCTTGCTTATGCGAGTGAATGGGCAAATCTTGTCCTGGACGCATGCACCAGACAGCTCCAACAGTATTAGGTGTTTCATAGAAAATATGTTTTGTCGCTTCTTCATCTCTAAACTCTTGAATATCTGGCCAATGGAAAATACGGTTTTTCAAATCATTTCTTGCTATTTTTTTAAATGTCATAGTATTTTCTCCTTGTTTCAAATTTCCAACTTCACCATACCCAAATGATTTAGCGTTATTAAACAACAAATAAAAACTTGTCGGATTTGCAAAAATACATCAAGGAATTATCTTTTCATAATATTTTGAGGTTTACCCTCTAAAAATGCGATCGTGTTATCGAATGCAATTGTAGCACGCAATTCCATCGCTTCATTCGTAAGGAAACCTACGTGTGGTGTTAAAATTACATTTTTAGCGTGTAATAGTTTATAGTCTTCAGGAATAGGTGGTTCCATATCAAAAACGTCGATACCAGCCCCTGCAATTCGCCCTTTATTTAATGCATCCGCCAATGCATCATTATCAACAATCGGACCTCGTGCGCAGTTGATTAAAATAGCTGATTCCTTCATTAATTCTAATTTTTCTTTAGAGATTAATCCCTTTGTACTTGGTAGTAACGGAATATGTAAGGATACAATATCAGATTGTTTTAATACCTCATCTAATTCCATATACTCGATTCCTAAAGCTTCAGCTTCTGGATTTCTTCGGGATTGGTCTGCAGCCACTATTTTTGCGCCAAATGCTTTAAATAAATGAGCCGTCATCATGCCAATTTTACCTGTACCAATCAAACCAACTGTTTTCCCTTTAATTTCACGACCTTGGAATGCTCCTGGGAAATTAGCGACACGAATCTCTTTATCCCCCTGAGTAATATGACGATACACATCTAATACTAAACCAATTGTTATTTCCGCAACTGCTTGATTTGCATAACCAGCAGCATTACATACCATAATATCTTGGTTTTTAGCTTGAGCGATCCCTACATGATCAACACCTGTAAAGGCAACATTGATTAGTTTTACATTGTCATTTTTATCAATGACTTCTGTAGGATAAGGATTATTAGCAATCATAATAACATCTGCACCTTCACTACGTCTTGCTAATTCTGCCGAATCTGTTGTTTTCTCGTTGTAATAAACAAATTCATGACCTCGCTGTTTAATTGGTTCCGCTAATTTTTCAATGATTGAATCCGAAACATTTAATGGTTCTAATAATTTAACTAACATGTCATCAATTCCCTCCTATTATTTTGCAATACGTCTGTTGATTAACTAGGTACCATAGTTTAAAAATAGAAAGATCCCCGTTAAAATCACATATGAAGAGGTGAATGAAATTTCAGTTTTCACTTTGTATGTTTTGCACAAAAAACAAAGTATTTTCATTTTTACCCACTTCTACTTTCTCCTATTTCCTTATGGTATTCCTTAATGCAATTGTAAGATAGGAGCATTCAAATAACATTGTTCACTTTTAACAAAAATAGAAACAACATTACATGTTTTTGACAAAAACAAATACGTAAAATAACTAGGGAACCTATGCTTTATCGATCTTATGAGGACTTTCTCTTTCTGCTTTCCGCATGGTATTTTTTTCTCTATATTCAATAAAAAGCCCGTCTACCTCAAAGGTAAACGGACTGTTATAGCTAGTTTAATTGGTTTGTTTAGTCTGAAGCAATCATTTTAAATTGCTTTCTAAAACAAGTTGCCTTATTTTAAAAGTCAATGATGATTTTTTTATTAAAAGGGAAGATGCTTTTTGATGCTGATAGTCCATCAATAATCAATTTAGGATTTTCTTAGTTTGCATTTTTATCATCATTGCAGAAACTAATCCGATACTAAGTGTTGTAGCAAGAAGAATGAATGCTAATGTAAAGCTACCAGTTTTCATAAAGTAAACAGATATAATGGGCGCAACACTTGTTCCAGCAAATAAAATAACCGTGTACATAGAGACTGCAATGCCACCCATTTTCCAGCCTAATTGACTAACAAGTGTCACTAATGAAGGGACAGAAAGAGCAATTCCACTAACAAATATGATACTAATGATGGATAAACCAATTATGTTTGAAATAACGCTCATCATGATTAGTGCGATAATCGAAAGAGTCAAGGCAACTTTAAGTACAAACAACACATTGAATCGTTTTGCTAATTTCCCTGCAAAAGGTGACATTATCATTCCTAAAATACCAAAAGATCGAATGTAAATTAGTTTCTGACTACTCATTCCAAAAGAAGCACTCGTAAGATACTCACCCAAAATAATATACATACTGACAAATGACATTAATAGAACGAATGCAATCATATAACTGAATAATAAATTTCCATTGGTAAAAATAGTACCGATCTTTTTCATGGGCTCCCATATATTTTTGGTTTGGTTATGAACCACTCCTTTTGGTATAAACCACGATACTAGGAAGGCAGTAAAAATATATACTATAGAAAGAACATAAAATATTACATGCCAATGAGTATGTTCACTAACATATCCGCTAAATACCTGACCTACAATACCAGCTACAAGAAACCCTGTGCTTATAAAACCAACTGCTCCTACTTTTTTATCATTTGGAAATACCTCAAGAGTATATGCAAGTGCTACTGGTGAAAATGTAGCCGCCGCAAGTCCCTGTAACCCTCTTAGTAGTAGAATTAAAGAAAAATCAGCAACCATTCCTAATAGCAACGTTATAATACTTAATGAAAAAAGTCCCATAACAATCACATTTTTTCGTCCATATTTTTCTGATATAGCTCCATAGAAAAAACACCCTGTAGCAAATCCAAGTGAAAAAATACTTGAAGTGATGCCTGCTTTGGACAATGAAATATGATAATAATCACTGAAAAGACTAATAAGAGGTATTGTTAAATATAAACTAGACATAACTACCATCCCTGACCAAGATAAAATAATTGTCATCAGAGAATAATTCACTTGGTTTCCTGTAATTGCTTTGTTCATACAATAAACCACCCTTTTTGATTCGATTGACTTATAGTTAGATAATCTAATTAAATGATTAAAAAAATTAAACTGCACCAACGAAGCTACAGTTTAACGTTCCACCTCAAGTCTTCTTTGTATAGATTTTAATAATTTATTAACCAGCTTCTCAAAGACTTTTCGTTCATCGGGTTCCAAATCAATCATGTTAGAAGCACAAGACGACCAATAAGTTGGCAAAATCTCAGCAACAAAAGTACGACCTTCATCTGTTAAACTCACATAAATTTTCCTACGATCTTCTTTACTATGATTCCGAACGACAAGATTTCTCTTTTCTAACCAATCTATCATTGAAGTTGCCGATGCCCTCGTAATCCCTAATCGTTCAGCTATAGCCGAAGGAGTCGCCCGTCTTTCACCATGTAGTGTAAGTAAAATTAGTAAGTCTAATTTACTTTCTGTAATTCCGAAAGGAGCCAGCTCAATATCCATTACATCTAAAACGTAGTCACTTAACCACAACAACATTAATCCTAATTTTGCATCTTCTTGATCCGTATTAGTCGAAGAAGTCGTTTGAATCAACTCAATATACGGCTCTAGGCCTAATACGGGTAAATCATCTTCATTAGTGGTCATTTTTTTAAATTTTGTCATTTAATCACCTTTTAATTAGATTATCTAACTATATACCATTCTAACTAAAAATCTAAATTGATGCAAGAAGTATTATTACCATAAATTTCTTTAATCTAAAGCAACACAAAAAGTATTCATTTAGAACGGTGCTTCCCATATTTCAAATGAACCTCACTTATTGTTTTAGTACTTCCTTTATTTCTGATTGAGGAATTTTTGCATAGCATCCGATACATTCCATCTTAATTTGACACTCATGATCAGTGACACAAGCCCCACCTAATACATTAATGAATACACCAACTTACAAAACAAAGAAGTACACCACTTATAAAAAAGTGATGTACTAATTATCCTATAATGTGCGACATTAAAGATAAGTTACTGTTTTTATAACAAAAACATACATTCACTTATCTTTAATAGTACAAAGTAATTGTTATCTTTTATTCTTTTTTGTCAAAACCAACAGGTTCATTGTATAACTAATAACCAAAATGGCGTAAATAGTAAATATATGATCAATTTTTATAAAAGTGAGCTCTGAGATAAGATATAAAATTAAAATCGACAAATATAAGATTAAGATCGTATGATATGCTGCCTTGTTTCGCAGTACCTTCGCCTTTTCATCGTCAGATTTAATCTCTTCAAAGAGAACAAAATAGGTAAAGGGGAAAAAAGACAGAATAAAGAAGTAGCTTACTATAGATTGCTTTATTAACATATCAAGAATCCCAATGATTAATAGTAAAACAACGAAAAATAGATAGGATTTCTTATGTAAACTCCATTTCATAAACCAATACCTCCTCAATAAATACCTTAAATGATACGATACCATGGATGACTTATGGATACGAGGACAAGTCAAGATACATGGTAGTAGTACCCAAACAAGCTTGATAATTATATATTTTACGAGACCTAAAGCAAAAAAAGAAAGAACGTATGAGTGAGTCTCCTCGTTCTTTCTTTTTTATCACCGAACACATGCTGTATTGGCTTCAGATTCTTCTATATTTACTTTGAATTATTGAATAAATTTAGGATCTAATATACCTAAGCCACCGCCTTCCATTTCAAACTTCACTTTTGAAACACCGTCTAACTTAACATTAACTTTTACCTTGTCTTTTATCGATCCACTATCATAAATCAATTTATTATCCGCGTAAATTTTCATATAACCTACGCCGAAAGAGCCCGCCGATAACTTTTTAACTGGTGCTAAATACGTTTCGAATCCTTTGTAATTTCCATTCGCTAAGTATTCAACAATATGATCTTGTACAGCCCCTCCACCATGATATCCACCAAGTTGATAGGATCGTTCAAACTTTTCACCTGTACTAATCACAATAGAGCTTGCGTTATGGAAGAAGTGATCCTCATCACTCCCAATAGGCTTTACATCTTTTAAAGCGACGAATTTTGGAACATCACCAATATAAACGGATTTTGATTTTCCATCCCATGTCACTTTTTTCCCTAATGATTCAGCAACAAAACGCATTGGCACATAAGTAGTACCTTCATAAATAAAGCCCGATTGACCCGCTTGTGGTTTTTTTTCAACCTTATCAAAATAGTAATTGATTGTATCCTGAAATACGCTAATCTTTTTCAAATTGCTTGCCGCTTCCGTTGTTGAGAGGTATGTAAAGGTTAATCCTCCTAATATAAAAAAGCCTAAATAACTAGTTACTATAAGTATTTTTTTCATATTATCACTCCTTAATATACATAGTTATATGTAATTATACCAAAAATTACATACTATATACCAAGATATTGTTCAACTATTCAAGCTATTTATACAATTTTCATTACCCTTTTTTAATCCCAAAAGCAGCAAGATTATTTACGATAGGCACGTCTTTCAGCATATTCAACACATAGATAACATACTTTAATTTTTTTATTTTTTTCATTCCGATAATTTCTTAAATCAGTTGCTTTTCGTTTACAAAAATAGCAAGCATTTTTAGGAGGTTTCGGAGCACTAGTTATAAAATATTCTTTAATTTTAATTAATATCGATTTCATAAAGGTATTCTCCAATTCAAATATACTGTTTTGAATTTTAGTATAAATATTTCTTTGTTGTTAAATTAAACCTTTTTAACCCCTTTTTATTCTACCATATTCTTCAAGTGTTTTTAATCATATGACCTAAACATAAGGGATTATCTATTACACACGAACCTTTTAACTAAATTCGAAACCCCAATACATAGAAAACATTGTTTACTTAAAAAAGTTGTCCAATTCTTTTGCCATATACAAACCCCACTTTCAAAATCGAGAGTGGGGTTTGTATATGGCCTTAAGACAGCTTTAATACTAATTAGTTCATGAAGAAATGTACTTAAACAAACGCAGGCTTAAGTTTAACAAGCCAAGATCTTTAAAAGTCCTCATTCATTCGAATGTTGGCGAAAGATGAGTTATTGGAAAGTCCTCCCCAGCACTCCTGTAATTAGCTATGAGCTACCTTCGCATCTGGGATAAAACTGCTATATTGTCCGATCATCTTAAAAGGCTTATTCCACACTTTTTAACGATTCAATCATATTGATTTTCGTAACTTTTCTTCTAAGAAGTAAATTAGAAACAATCGTCAGTAAGAATGCAAGCAATACAGAAACCAAAATGATTAAAATATTTAATTTATCAGGGATTTGCTGATGGGTGCTTGATAGAGCCTTGACAATAACTTTATAAACATAAACACTAATCGGTAAAGCCACAATGACCGCAAATGAAGTTAATATAATGTTTTCCAAAAATATTAGTCTGTTTATTTTATTTTTTTGATAGCCTAGTACCTTAAGCGTTGCAAGCTCACGATTCCTTTCATAAATGTTTATGGAAGATATCGTATAAATGGCGCCAAAGGAAAGTATGATGGCACTTGTGATGAACATGATAAAAACAAAACTGTTTTGTTTCACAATGTATTGAGCTGATTTTTTCAAATCATTCTTATCTGCAATTGTTTCTACATAACGATCTCGTTCAAAAAAGTCACGAACACTCATCAGATCCGCGGCGCTATTTGCTTGAACTAAAAGCGAGGTTGGATTGTAGTCTATGTTAAAGCTCTTTAAGTACTCTGGTGTACTATAAAACGATGGATTCGAGTATTGTGTAGATATATTTAAAACTTTCATATCTACAGTAGTGTTTTTAAGCTCGGGCGATGTGAACTTTATTTTGATAAAATCCCCTTTTGAAATATCGTATTGATCCGCGTAAGATTTGGGTACAAGTAAGCCGTTATTTTCTAAAGGTATGCTATTGTTCTTTTCATCAAAGAGATGAATGAGATTGTTATTTTCTTTAGTTACAATTAAAGTAGCATTTTCTTTTTCAGCGTCTTTGATGATTTCAATAGGAAAAGTGGATAAAAAATAACTTTCTTTCATACCAGGAGGTTGTTTTATCATATTAGGAGATGTACCGATCGTATAATCTACTTTTAAATCATAGCTATAAACATCTTCAATTTGATTAGCTACTTTCAGCAAGGATGCCTGAGTACCGAAAGCAGTGATTAGTAGAACCGTACTAACAACAACACCAATCGAACTCGCTAAAGCCTTTTGTTTATTTAAAAATATATTTCTTAATATGAGTTTATTACTGTAGGAAATTGAACTCCAGAAACCTGGAACTCTTTCTATCAATAGCTTTTTCATCTTCTTTGGCGGTTTAAGACGCATAGCTTGTGCTGCCCGTTCTTTTAATATAGCTCTACCGCTTAAGTAACATGCTAGTACTCCAAAAGCACTTGAGAAAATAATCGGAGGAATGATTGAAAATAGAGAGAGCGAGAATTTAATGTCAGGCAAAGAATAGGCCCTTGCACACGACGTCGTTACTAAAGGAATAAAAACGAAAGCGGCCAGAACACAGCCAATGATTGAGCCTAGTATACTTGCCAACACAGGGTATCCCATATAGTGAAGCATAATGTTGCTATTTTTCACACCTAAAGCCTTCATAATACCAACTTGAATTCTTTGAGAATCGATCGTCCTCGACATGACTAGAAAAAGGATAACCGCTTCAATCAAAAAGAGAACAAAAGGTATAACCTTACTCATTAAGTTATTATTATATATCGTTTGATTGATTTTAGAATAATTCAAAGTCCGTTCCTTGTTTACTTGATCTAAATAACTGAGCTGTTTAGATTGTACCTCAATTGATTTGCCTAATTGTTCAATATCTTGCCCTTTTTTGGCATCAATGATGACCTCATTATAATAAAAGCCATCTAAGATTTCAGGTAATGTTTCTTCAGCAATATAAGCTACCCCATAAGTTTTATGGTCTTGAATTTCGTTCTTTTTTGCATATTCCACATTCTCACCCAAACCACTAATTGTAAAATCAAGATTTCTGTCATTCGCTTTGATTGTGAATTGATCGCCAACACGATAATGATGTTCTTTTGCATAGTGAGAATCTAATAAAATCTCACCCTTGTTTAATGGGATATTCCCTTCAATGATAGTAGGCGTATTTATTTCATTGTTTTCAGGGATCGAATGTATTTTTAATGCAGTTTTGTAATCTTCAAAGGCTTGCGTTCCATCAAAGGTATAACGTCCTTCAATTTTATGGATCCCTTCAATTTTACTCAAACGCGTCACATCATTTTTAGAAAGGTGACTGTAATACACATTTAAATCGCTTAAATGATGTTTTTGGAAGTAATCCTTCGTATAAGCACTTAGATTAGTACTATACGTTACTAGTCCCGCATAGAAAAAAGCACCAACTGCGATAATAATCACTATGGCTATAAATTGCCCCATAGATTGTTTGATGTCCCTCAATAATTTAAAAAACAATTTCATATGTTTACCACTCAATCCCTTCAACACTTTGATTTTCATTATTGATCGTGACGCTTTCGATGTATCCGCTTTTAACTTTAATAATTTTGTCTGCCATAGGAGCAATTGCAGAATTATGTGTGACCAAAATAACGCATTTCTTCGTTTCGCTGTTTAAATCTTGCAAAGTCTTTAATACGGACTTACCGGTTACATAATCCAAAGCACCGGTTGGTTCATCACAAAGTAAAAGCAAGGGATTTTTCGCAACCGCTCTAGCTATAGCAACTCTTTGCTGTTCGCCACCAGAAAGTTGTGAAGGGAAATTTTTGAGACGATTCTCTAATCCGACTTGATGTAAAATCTTCTTTGCATCTAGAGGGTGTTTACATACTTCAGTAGCAAATTCAACATTCTCGAGAGCATTTAAATTCGGAATTAAGTTATAGAATTGAAAAACAAAACCAATTTTCTCACCACGATATTCTGTTAACTTTTTTTCATTCAATCTAGTTATTTCTTGATTCCCAACAAATACTTGACCTGAGGTAGCCGTATCCATACCACCAAGAATATTCAAAATCGTACTTTTACCCGCCCCACTTGCACCCAGTATAACGACAAATTCCCCTTCACAAATGGAAAAATCAACACCATCAAGAGCCTTGATTGGGACTTCTCCTATTTTGTATTCTTTCGTTACGTTTATAAATTCGATAAGCTTATTCATTTATTTCATCCCTTCATATCTTTTTGGTCAACGTCAAGTAACTCTAAAATAAACAACGATTGTCGTATATTTTAGAGTTACAATTTTTTCACTTCATTTTTGTCGATACACGTTATCAAGCAGCCATTAATCCTGGCAAAATAGTAGAAATTTTAAAGCATTGCTAACGACCGTTTTTTGTAGAAGTTTCACCTGAACTGAACATGATGGCACTACCTACCTTGATTGATGCCGTTAAATCTCGGAATAAATTTTGCCTATAATCGGACGCCAGACGTTACATCATTCTAATAATATATAAGCTGAAAAAATTAAATATATACTTGTTTGGAAAAAAATACATTCGAAACTCAACGTTCTTAATGATTCTTTATTTAGTTTGTTTTTAGTTGACATAATAAAATTATTGAGTAAAAAGGTATAAATGAAGAGCTACGATAGATCGAGCGCTATTTCACTTTTTCTTTCTTTAAATAGTCCATAAAAAAACACCCCATTTGCGATTAGTTACGTCACACGAAGCGGTTGCCTTTTCTTAAAATGCTATGGAGTGCTTTAAAGTAGAAAATAATAGGAACCCTAATGATAATGAATTATTTTTCATACAGGCGTTTGTGAATGACCGTATCGTTCAATCCTAATAGGTGCCACTTCATTTAATTGATGAGCTGGCTAAAAAATAACTCAGAAGTTCCTCCGAACTCCTGAGTTATTGTTTTTTATTTAGTTAAGGCCTTCATATCTGCCACGATCGTCTCAACTGGTACATCTGTAGTACCGTCATAATCCTTCACAACCATACCATCAGCATCCACTAAGTAGTAACTTGACATATGTACGACTTGGTCAGAATTCGGATCGTTCTTTACTAAGGAATTAAACGATTTCCTCGCAAACTGTTCAATATACTTTTGTTCATAGCCAGTTAACAGTTGCCATTTGCTTGCATCGGGCACTGAATACGTTTTCAAATAATTCGTTAAAACTTCTGGCTTATCAACCTCAGGATCAACACTAAAAGCTACAATTTGATAGTCTTCCAGACCTTTATCTTTAAGCGCCTTTTGCACCTCTGTCATGTTATACGTCATTGGTGGACAGATCGTATTACAATTAGTAAAGATGAACATCGCTAACCATGGCTTACCTTTTAAGTCATTTAGGCTAACCTTTTCATTATTTTGATTTGTTACCGAAAAATCCTGTACTTCTATGTTCATTTCTGGTTCAAATTTATAGCTTCCACAAGCAGCAAGTACGCTACTTAATGTTAGTATCAATACGAGCATGACACTTTTCTTTTTCATTTATTTGCTCACTTCCCTTCAATTTACCATCGTTGTTTATTGTATAAATTAAAGTTGCATAATACAAGATATGAGCTTATCATTTCACTTTTTATATCCATTCAATGTATGTTGTACGATTTTAGTATAATTAACCTCCTTTGCATTCCAGATAATTCACACTTTATTAAAATTTTTTTCAAAGCTTTTTTTTACTATTTCGGTTATTTCCCAAGAGATCGAACATTTGTTATATAACAATGTTTCATTACTTTTCAAGTTCCTCCTCATCTAATGATGGAATAATAAACCACTTAAAAATTCTCTTTCACGCTCAATTTTTCTATCATATTCAAAATTATCATTATTAAACTATTATTGAAAAATTATTCTTACAGACAATACCATTCTCTTTCATGCGGTTTTTTTCTACTAAACCCTTATTATTTCTATGTTATTTCCGTAATTTAGAAATAATTAAAAATTATAAAAACTCAAAATTTAGTATTGCATTATAAGAATCTACCCCATAAAATAAGTGAATATAACGACGAACAGAAAAGAAATATGTCGTCTAAAACAGAAATATATCACTTTAGGGGGAATAATAATGGCAAATCTTTCTGAACACAAAAATATAGAATCAATTGATTATAATGCAATTGAAGCTATGGAATCGTTCAACAAGTTCGTAAAAAAGAAGAATACCTTCCTTTTCTCGATCACAGCAATTTTTTTATTACTTTATATTTTATTGCCTATCCTTGCTTTCCAGCCTGTACTACAACAAAAAATCATCGGAAATATTACGGGTGTTTGGATTTATTCAGCTGGATTATTCATTATGACAATTGTTCTTTGTACGGTATATGTAAAAAAAGCAGCTTCATTCGATAAAGCTGCCGCAGCAGTACTAGCTGAGTATCAGGCGAAAGGTGGAAAATAAATGAACTTAGTATCCGTTGGTTTCTTCTTAGCAATCGTTGGTTTAACACTCGTAGTAACATATATCGCAGCAAAGCGGACGTCTTCAGCGTCTGATTTCTATACAGCTGGTGGTGGTCTTAAAGGTTGGCAAAACGGCTTTGCGATTGCTGGTGACTATTTATCAGCTGCGGCATTTCTAGGGGTGTCCGGTGCGATTGCATTAACTGGTTTCGATGGTTTCTTCTTCTCCGTAGGCTATGTAGTAGCTAACTTAGTTCTTCTTTATGTAATTGCAGAACCTATGCGTAACTTAGGTCGATATACGTTAGCAGACATGCTTACTGCCCGCTTTAATGAAAAACGCATTCGTGGCGTTGCGGCGTCAGGAACAATTATTATCGTCATTCTTTATATGATTGCACAATTAGTAGGTGCAGGTGCTCTTATTAAACTATTATTTGGTATTGAGTACTGGATTGCCGTTTTAATCGTAGGTGTCATGATGACTACTTATGTTTTATTCGGTGGAATGACAGCTACTTCTTGGGTGCAAATTATTAAAGCTAGCCTTCTCTTATTCGGGACAGGCGTATTAGCTACATTAGTATTAATTAAGTTTGACTTCTCTCTAATGAAAATGTTTGATACGATTGCCACGGATCATGGTGAGAAATTCCTTGTACCAGGGATTAAATATACAAGTACAATCGATTCTGTTTCAATGATGATGGCACTTGTATTAGGTACATCTGGGTTACCACATATTTTAATGCGCTTCTTTACAGTGAAAGATGCTAAAACTGCGCGTTCTTCTATTTCATGGACAACATGGATTACAGCTATTTTCTTCTCACTAACTATTTTCTTAGGCTTTGGTGCATTAAATTTTGTAGGGATCGATAAAATTCTTGCTGAAAGTAAAGCTGGTAACACTGCAGCCCCCCTTCTTGCTAATTATTTGGGCGGTGATGTGTTAATGGCATTTATCGGTGCAGTAGCATTTGCAACTATTTTAGCGGTAGTTTCGGGCTTAGTTTTAACAGGAGCTTCTGCCATATCCCACGATATTTATGGTGAAATCATTAAAGGTGGTAAATTAACAGAAAAGCAACAAGTTGTAGCAGCTCGTACTGGCTCTATTTCTATTGCCATTGTTTCTATTATCCTTGCGTTATTTGCGCAAAACTTGAATGTATCATTTTTAGTATCCTTTGCATTTTGTATCGGTGCTTCAGCAAACTTACCAGTTATTCTTTACACAATTTACTGGAAAAAATTCAATTCAACGGGTGCAATATCAGCGATGGTAACTGGTTTAGTATCTTGTTTAGTGTTAGGTGCTATGGGGCCTAATGTATGGAGTCCTGTTGAAGGTGCAGCCATTTTTGTTGGTAATCCTATCGTTCCGTTAGCCGTTCCAGCAGTTATTACGATTCCACTTGGCTTTATCGCAGGTTATTTAGGTTCTGTTCTTACTTCTAGTAAAGTATCACAGGAAGAAGCAGAACGTATTTACAAGGAAATTCGCGTTAAAGCAAACACTGGTGTATCAGTTTCTGATATCTCTCACTGATCCATTCTGAACATCCAAATTATTGAAAAAATATCTATCAATCATCCTATCCATATTAATAAAAACTCGATTTTTAATCGAGTTTTTTTATGTTTTCTTTCGAAATATTTCCCAATTTACTTATCTAGCAATACTATTCTCTTTCAAAAAAAATGAGAAAAAAAATGATTTTCACTAAATAAACAGTGTTTATTTTTTACAAAAAACCATATCTTTTTTTAATTTTTTTCCATATTCCTCGCTCGAAAATCTAGAATTGACATACCTCTGTATATTTATCAGAATTTTCTAAAACCCCTTTATTTCTTAGCTTCGGCACGTATATTCTCTTTCAAGACTTTTTTTCACAAAAATTATTTTTTCATAATTTTTCTGAAATGTATTGCAATTTTGTGAACTCTCTCATAAAATGAAGATGTGAATTCACTAATCTAGCAAAATCAAGTCTTTAAGCAGTAAAAATAAACACAAAATGGGGAATGTTAATGGGGAACAATAAAGCTAGCAAAAGTGTCGTGATTGACTATGATGCGATTGCAAATCAAGAATCATTTAAAGCGCTTGTTCGAAGGAAGAATTCATTTCTTTGGTTAATGACCGCGATCTTCTTAGCAGCATATATGTTGCTACCAGTTCTGACTTCGTACACGAAAATACTACACCAAAAGGCATTTGGGGAAATCACTTGGGTGTGGGTATATTCAGCGGGACTTTTCATCATGACTTGGACATTATGTCATTTATATGTAGCAAAAGCGAATAGCTTTGATAAAGAAGCAAAGGCAATTATTGCTGAGTACGAGAATGGAGGTGGCCGCCGATGAATAACGGGATGAGTTTAACAGCCATATTCTTCTTCGTATCCATTGTTGGTTTAACATTAGTTATTACATGGTGGGCATCAAAACGAACTTCATCTGCAAGTGATTTCTACACTGCAGGCGGAGGGTTAACAGGCTGGCAAAATGGACTAGCCATCGCAGGTGACTACTTATCAGCAGCATCTTTCTTAGGAATCGCCGGTGCAGTTGCATTATTTGGATTTGATGGATTCTTCTTCTCTATCGGTTATTTAGTAGCTTACTTAGTGGTTCTATACATCGTCGCTGAGCCATTACGTAATCTTGGTAAATTCACATTAGCTGACATGATTACAGCGCGTTTTGATAGCGCTAAAGTTCGTGGTACAGCAGCTTTAAGCACTATTACAATTGTATTATTCTACATGATTGCACAACTAGTTGGTGCAGGAGCACTTATTCAATTACTTTTAGGAATTGATTATTGGATTGCAGTTTTAATCGTTGGTTTTATGATGACGACTTACGTACTATTCGGTGGTATGACTGCAACATCTTGGGTACAAATTATTAAAGCTTGTCTTTTAATGCTAGGTACAGTTATTATTTCATTCTTAGTATTAAAAGAATTCGGCTTTAGCATTGCAACGATGTTCAAAGAAATGGGAACTGCAACTGATAGCGGTGCAGCTTATTTGAATCCTGGTCTTAAATATACAAATGGTATTGATACTATTTCAATGTTAATCGCTTTAGTATTAGGTACAGCTGGTCTTCCACATATCCTAATGCGCTTCTTTACAGTAAAAGATGCGAAAACAGCTCGTTCATCAGTTATCTGGGCTACTTGGATTGTAGGTATCTTCTACATTCTTACAATCTTCTTAGGCTTCGGTGCAGCTAAATTCGTTGGTAAAGAAGATATTATTGCTGCAAACGCTGCTGGGAACATGGCGGCTCCACTTCTTGCGGAAGCACTTGGTGGCGACATTCTATTCTCATTCGTATGTGCGGTAGCATTCGCAACAATCTTAGCGGTAGTAGCTGGTCTTGTACTTTCTGGTGCATCTGCCCTATCACATGATATTTACGGTCAAATTATTAAAAAGGGCAAAATTACAGAAAAAGAGCAAGTACTTGCAGCTCGTATCGGTTCCATCACAATCGCTGTTATTTCTATCCTTTTAGCACTTGGTGCACAAACATTAAACGTAGCATTCTTAGTATCACTAGCATTCTGTATTGCAGGTTCAGCTAACTTACCTGTAATCATCTATACAATCTACTGGAAACGCTTTAATACAGCTGGTGCTATAACGGCAATGTTAACAGGTCTAATCTCTGCTTTAGCTCTTGTTGCTGTTTCACCAAATATTTGGAATCCAGTAGAAGGAAAAGCAATTTTCGTTGGTGATCCGTTAATTATGTTAACGAACCCAGCAATCATCTCTGTTCCACTTGGCTTCCTAGGAGGCTTCATCGGAACAATGCTTTCTAAGGAAACAGATGATAAGAAATATCGTGAAGTGGATGTTAAAGCGAACACAGGTATTTCTGTACAGGACGTATCTCACTAATAATACGACAACCGCCTCGTAAGTTAACACTTACGAGGTTTTACTTTTTATTCCTTATTCGGTATTATATTCACAAATGACAGTTGGGGGTAAGAAAATATGACAAACTCAAAAGCAAAAAAGAAACGTATGCATGTAAAGCGCACTAAAGGGAAGGACGTTGAAAAAAATCGTCAAACTTCCTCTTTCAGTACACATGAGCGTGTAACGAAAACGAAAAAAGAAAGCATTGAACAAAATTTAACAAAGCACAAAAAACACAACCACATTGAGGATTGTTAGTGGTTGTGTTTTGCTTGAAATGAGACATTTTGCTGTTTAGAAGTAATAAGTTTTGGAATAAAGTACAACGGATATAGTAATAGAAAAAGGTTTGGTATCCACCACATAAGATCAAAATCAAGTTTTATAGTCCAAAAAGCAATCGCCTGTAATCCAGAACAACTTGTGAGTGTTAAAGATACTAAGGCAAACGCTCTCCACTTTTCATTTTTTATTTTAAATAGATAGAGACTAATAAAACCGGTAATTGAGATTAAAATATCTAGCGGGAAAAACGACCAATTCCATATAACTAATAATTCATTTTGATAATCCTGATATAAATACTCTTCTGGAATCAAATGAAAAAAAGTGACAAGCCAATAGAGTATAAAAAAGAAATCTGTACCTAAAAATAGCATTCTTAAAGTTTTACTCATTTACAGCCCCCATTTAGTTTTCTTCATGAACGTTACCATTAATAATACCAAGCATAAGAATGTCCACCATTTCCTGTATCGTATCCTGAAGTGAAATCATATTTCTGTTTTTGGATGCATGTTCCATCAATCGATAAAGCCCTCCAATATAGACTTCTATAAATATCTCTTTATTAAAGGGACGTATTTGATTTGCGACAATCCCTTCATCAATTAACGAAATGATGCCTGTCCAATGCTTATGAATAAAGTGATCAACTGTTTCCCATTGCTTTGGATAATATCGTTGAAGTTCCTCTAAATACTGGAGCTGAGCAAATGTAAAATCAGCTGGAATTAGTACAAGACATTTCTGTAGTTTTTCTACAAGATTTAACGTTGAATCCTGCAGAATTTCATTCTCTTTCAACTTCAGCTCATGAATTGCTAGTTCAATCATTTCATTGAGTAATTCTTCCTTCGAGGGATAGTATCCATACAAAGTTTTAGTACTCATACCTAGTTGCTTTGCTAAATCCCCCATCGTAAACCGGAATCCTTTTCGTTCAGCTTCACTTATTGATACCTTTAAAATTCTATCTTTCAACATGATCACCTGCTTTCAGGAAAATAAAAATAATTGTATATTTTCCTTGTTTTCCATCTAATCATAGGAAAAAATGAAAATATTGTCAATTAAACTTCTCTCACTTCGCTAGTCTATAGCGATTCGGGCTCTTTTTATCAGCTATTCCTCTGTTCTGCCGGCGTCAACTCAATCGGAAATTGCTAAAAAAACACAGCTGCTCGTTAAAAGAACAGTTGTGTTTTTTGTTACAAATTATAAAATGTTGTCGTATTTCTTGTGATGATCTGCGCCGCTTCATGTGTTGCAAGCCCCTTTATCGAGGCAATAACCTCTATGGAATGATCCATTATCCAAGGTGATGTTCGTTTATTGTCAAAAGGTCCTTCAAACGGCCATGGTCCATCTGTTTCTACCATCATTAGCTCAATTGGGTATTTTTTGATAAGCTGTTTAATTTCAGCCTCATACGTACAATCAGGCGTCACTGAAATGAAATACCCATTATGAATCATCCGTTCAATCACTGTCGCATCGCCTTTAAACCAATGGAAATGCGCTTTTGTTAGTTGATGTTTTTCTAGCAAATCACAAACAATCGTCGCATCCTCATAGACTGCATGTAACACAATCGGTTTATTTAATTCCTTTGCTAATCCAATAAACCGTTCTAACAATGCCACATATGGACGCTCATCAATAGCCTTCTCTTGCCTCAAATAATAAGGCAACCCTACCTCGCCAATTGCCACCATGTCATGAGCGTGTTGACGTATCCAATCGAATAAAGCGTTTTCCTCTGCTTCACTTGGTAACGGTTGTTCAGGATGAAAGCCAAACGCCGCCTTTACCTTAGCATAGGCTTTCGACAGTTTCAACGTCTTCTCACTCGACAGTAGATTCATGCTTACGGCTATAACACGTTCAGCTTCCTCTAGCAAAGTTGGTATGTCGTTTTCTTTATACTTGTCTAAATGAATATGTGCATCAATCAACATTCGCCTCATCCTTTTCTTCTTTTAAATACGAGAATAATTGTTGCTTTAATGCCGTAAATGAAGCGGAATGGCGAATTTCTTCTTGTCGTGGTCTTGCAAAAGGTACGATTATTTCCTTTTTCATCGTCGCTGGTCGTTTTGTGAGTACAATAATACGATCAGCTAAAAACAAAGCTTCCTCAATATTATGTGTAACGAACAATATAGATTTTCGATATTTCTCCCAAATCGATAATAGCCACGCCTGCATTTCAAGCCTTGTAAACTCATCCAGTGCTGAAAACGGTTCATCTAAACATAAAATAGGTTTATTACTGACAATTGCACGAATAAACGATACCCGTTGTTGCATACCACCTGACAGCTCATTAGGATATGCATTTACAAATGCTGCGAGCCCCACTTTATCTAACCATTCCTTCGCAACGTTAACATTAGGTTTTCCATGAAGCTCCTCGACCATCGTGACGTTTTCTAGGATCGTCCGCCACGGTAATAAACATGGCTGCTGAGGCATATAGCCAATCGTCCCTCTTTTTTTCTGGATATCTGTGCCGTTTAATAAAATAGCACCTTTATCTATAGAAGAAACACCACCAATTAATTGAAAAAGTGTACTTTTCCCACTGCCTGACGGACCGATAATCGCCACAAATTCCCCGTCCTTCACCTCAAAAGATAAACTACGGATAACTAGAAGGGAATCAAAAGATTTATCAATGTTTTGAATGCTTAGCATAGTTTCCTCTCCCCTTCACAACAAGTTTTTCTATTAATCGAATAGCACTAAATAATAATAAACTTAAAAATACGATAGCGAAAATCGCTACAAATACACGATCCGTTCGAAATGAAGACTGTGCCAATGTCATATAAACGCCAATCCCCATTTTCGCTCCTAACCATTCCGCAATAACAGCCCCCATGACGCTATAGGTAGCAGCAATCTTTATGCCTGAAAAAATCGCTGGATACGCATAAGGCCATTCTAACTTCCAAAAGGTTTGGGCTTTCGTAGCACCTATCATCTCAAAATAATGCTTTAGCTCAGGCGAAGTTTGACGAAAGCCATCCATTGCCGAAATAACTATAGGGAAAAAGCACACAAGACAAATAATAATGAGCTTTGGCAATAAACCGAAGCCAAACCAAATGATTAATAATGGTGCTAGGACAAGTACTGGGACATTTTGCGACATAATGAGAATAGGGTAAAATAGCTCCCTTATAAACGTAAAACGATGTAATAGCACCGCAACTGTGAGCCCACATAATATCCCGATAGCAATTCCAAGAAGTGCTAATTGTATAGTAGCTAAAGCATGCGGCACAAACGTCTCATACGATTGAAAGCCCTCTTTCAAAATGGCACTTGGTGCAGGCAAAAGCCAATGTGGAATATCAGCAAAACGGACAATTAGTTCCCATATGAACAAGAGGAAGGCGATAAAAATTATCGTCCTTCCTTGTTTAACAGCCTGCTTCATTACTTGTATTTCTCCGTTAGCGTATCCATTGTAATACCGGATGGCTGATATAAAATTTTCACTTGCGTAATGACATTGATTGCGCCAAGCTCGATCATCTTGGCATTCATTTTTTCAATAATTTGCAGCAAAGTCGCAAGCTCGCCTTCCATTGTCGTTTCTAATGGATGAACTTCATATTTCACCCCTGAAGCGTCGATAACTGCAATTGCTGCATCGACAAATGGGATCACATCTTCATATGTTTCAGTTTTCGGGATAATTTGTACACTTATTAAAGAGTTTGCCATATTACTTTGTCTCCTTTTTCGGTAAAAAGTCGTTTGTAAATGCTTGTTTTGCGTTAAATTCGCCCTCTAAAACTTTGTTGTCGGCCATCCATTTCGCGTAGTTTTCCCAGACAGCTAATTTTTGCTCGCCCCATTGTGCAGCATCGTCTTGATACTTATCTGCTAACCATTCCTGACTTTTATGCACAAGGTTCTTATCTAAATCCGGTACTGCTTCTAGTAAACTATCAGCTGCCTCATTAGGGTGTTTTATTGCATATTCATAGCCCTTTGCTGCAGCAGCGACAAATGCTTTTACCGTCTCAGGATTATCCTGAATCATTTTTTCATTTGTAGCAAGTACAGGTGTGTAATAATCTAACTGCTCACTATAATCTGTTAAATAAAGCATGTTCAGCTTTTCGCCACGAAGTTCTGCTTCAATACCTGTCCATGCATAATAAATCCACGCAAAATCAATATCTTTTTTCATCATAGTGAAGAAATCTAAATCACCTGCATTGACGATATCTAACTTATTAATATCTGCATCTTCTGTTTGCATTAGTGATTGTAGTACAGCCTTTTCAAGCGGTGCACCCCAGCCACCGTATGTTTTCCCTTCAAAATCCTTTGGTGACGTAATGCCTTTTGATGCGGTAGATGCGAAGCCAGAAGTATTATGTTGTATAATCGCTGCAATCGATACTAAAGGTACATCCTGCACACGAGCCTGTGTAATTCCTTCCTGATAGCTTACGCCAAACTGAGCCTTTCCTGATGCTACAAGCTGATCAGCACCCGTTTCACCAGGTAATAAAATATCAACATCTAAGCCTTGTTCCTTAAAGTAGCCAAGTTTTTCAGCTACATATAAACCTGTATGATTTGTGTTCGGTGTCCAATCAAGAACTACCGATACTTTTGTTAATCCTTTAGCATCCTTTTTAGTTTCTTTTTCGCTACAGCCCACTAATGTTAAAAGTGCAACCATTAGGACCAATAACCATTTTTTCATGCTGAATCCTCCAAGTTAGTAGTGTGAAAGTGTTCATGAATGAATGTCTTTACCAGAAGAAACCGTTCACGGTCTGTTTACACGTAAGGTATGTGCATGCAACAAAAGTCTGAAAACATAAAAAACGCCTAGGATTCCTCCCAGACGTTGTACAATCAGTATCAAAAACTTTCTTTTTTTGAATAGATGTTCCCTACGCTGGTACGAGCCAAATCAGGTTCAAAGGGTCAGCGTCTATCGGACACAATCTCAGCTGGCAACTACCAGCCCCCCTACATTCTTTCGATATGAACTTTTCGAGATTATTATAACCATATCTATCCGTAAATGACAAGGGTCTGTTTATCGATAGCGCTGAATTATTATTAAACAGCCTCATCAAAGCACAAAACTGATTGGTTTCATTTTACAAAAAAGCCCAGCTCTCCAAGGAGCTAGGCTATAAAACTAATGTTATTTCTCTTCTTTTTTTACCGCGAAGACATGTGAAATGGCACCGTCTGTAGCTATATCCACTTTAAAGGAGCCATTTGAATGGCGATCTGCTCGAGTTAATGCTTGTACATCAAGGGACTCTTGCACACCTTTTTCCGTTTCAATCATTAGCTGTTCCCCATCAGTAACCTTGACTACAGCCACGATTCGATGCGGGTTCGCTTTTAACTCTGTTAATACTTTTAAGCCGCGTTTTGCACGACTAGTCAATTCTACTTCGGCTACATTCATTTTCTTCACAGCACCGCGTTGCGTAATAATTGCCACATAGGACGTTTTATCTGGTGGTAAAACATTGATGCCGACTAATGCTTCTCCGTCTTTCAGTGTAATCCCTTTGACGCCACCTGTTTTTACACCTGTTACTGGTAATTCCTCGATTGGGAAACGAATTGCATAGGCAGTATCTGTCGTTAACATTAGTTCTACCTCGTCCGTCACAATACTTGCAAAAATCATTTCATCGCCTGATTTGACATTCATCGTTTTTATCGGCTTCGAATAGCGTGTTACAGCATAATCCGCTACTGATGAGCGTTTAATTTGTCCATCTTTCGTAGCCGTTAAAATATACGTATTGGCCTGTTCGAATGTCTCAAAACCATATACAGCAATAATAGATTCATCTTTTCCGGTTGGCACAATACTTGAAATATGCTGACCAAGATCCTTCCAACGAATATCAGGAAGCTCATGGACTGGCTGATAAATATAATTGCCTCGATTTGTGAACAGCAGTAGATGATGCTGTGTATTTAAATTTGCTTCATATAATAAATAATCGGAATCCTTCATTGCAAAATCCTGACCGTTTGAAGCTGCATGTGAACGTGTAGATGTTCGTTTAATATAGCCATCCTTTGTAACAGTCACTACGACCTCTTCACTTGGTACAAGGACATCTAACGTAATTTTGATTTCTTCAATTTCTTGCTCGATTTTTGAGCGACGAGGCTCTGTAAAGCGTTTTTTAATGTCGAGCAATTCTTGTTTAATGACACGTACAAGCTTTGCTTCACTATTAAGAATCCCTTCAAGCTTGGCGATCAGTTTATTTAATTCATCTTGTTCATTGCGAAGCTCTGTAATATCTGTATTCGTTAATCGGTATAATTGCAAGCTAACGATTGCCTCTGATTGTACTTCTGTAAAGTCAAACTTCGCTTGTAAATTCGTTTTTGCATCTCTTTTATCATTCGACGAACGAATCGTTGCAATGACTTCATCTAAAATAGACAATGCCTTTATCAAGCCTTCAACTATATGCGAACGATCTTTAGCCTTTTGCAAATCATAAATAGAACGGTTCGTCACGACTTCCTTTTGATGGGCAATATAAGAATCCAATAACAATGGCAATGTCATCATTGTCGGACGACGATTATGGATAGCAATCATATTAAAATTATAGGCTACTTGTAAATCAGTTGTTTTAAACAAGTACTGTAAAATCCCTTGTCCTGGAACATCTTTTTTCAGCTCAATGACAACACGTAGGCCGGTACGATCTGATTCATCGCGAATTTCTGCAATTCCTTCAAGTCGTTTATCCACGCGCTGCTCATCGATTTTCTTCACAAGATTTGCTTTATTGACATCATACGGTAATTCCGTAATAACGATTTGCTCTTTGCCACCTTTAATTGGCTCTACGACTGCTTGAGCGCGCACAATGATTTTACCGCGTCCAGTCTCATATGCCTTTTTAATACCATCGACACCTTGAATGATGCCACCTGTTGGGAAATCAGGCCCTTTAATAACGGTCATTAATTCATCAACCGTGGAGTTTGGCTTATCTAAACGCATAAGAACACCATCTAGCACCTCATCAAGTGCGTGAGGTGGGATGTCCGTCGCATAACCTGCCGAAATACCCGTTGAACCGTTGACTAATAAGTTCGGGAAACGAGCTGGTAAAACAGTCGGCTCCATATCCTGATCATCAAAGTTTGGCACAAATTCAACGGTTTTCTTGCCAATATCGCGGAGCATTTCCGCTGCAATAGCAGATAGTCTTGCCTCTGTATAACGCATCGCTGCCGGTGGGTCACCATCAACAGAGCCGTTATTCCCATGCATTTCAATAAGCATATGGCGCGCCTTCCAATCCTGACTCATACGCACCATTGCTTCATAAACTGAGCTGTCACCGTGTGGGTGATAATTACCGATAACATTACCGACAGTTTTGGCTGATTTACGGAATGGTTTATCGTTCGTATTGCCCTCTGTAAACATCGCATATAAAATACGTCGTTGCACAGGCTTAAGACCGTCACGTGCATCAGGCAACGCGCGGTCTTGAATAATATATTTACTATAGCGACCAAAACGGTCACCCATAACTTCTTCTAAAGGTAAATCTTGAAATTTTTCCGTACTACTCATGCTTGGTCCTCCTCTTGTTGGATGAATTCATTGTCTAAAATATTTGAATCATCCTCCATACCGAAGTCTACATTCGCTTCGATCCATTTACGGCGTGGCTCTACTTTATCGCCCATTAATGTTGTCACACGTCTTTCAGCACGTGCACCATCCTCAATTGTTACACGAATTAATGTACGCGTTTCAGGGTTCATTGTCGTATCCCACAGCTGGTCAGCATTCATCTCACCAAGCCCTTTATAACGCTGTAATATGTAACCCTTTCCAACTTTTTTAATGGCCGTTTGTAAATCATTTTCGGTCCAAGCATATTCAATCACTTCTTTTTTTCCAGTGCCTCTTGATACTTTATAAAGTGGTGGTAATGCGATAAATACCTTTCCAGCTTCGATCAATGGTCGCATATATCGATAGAAGAACGTTAGCAGCAACACTTGAATATGTGCTCCGTCCGTATCAGCATCGGTCATAATCACGACCTTGTCATATGCTGCATCCTCGACAGAGAAATCTGTTCCGACACCAGCACCAATAGCATGGATAATCGTTGAAATCTCTTCATTTTTCATAATATCCTGAAGCTTTGCTTTTTCAGTATTAATAACTTTACCACGCAATGGTAAAATCGCTTGGAACGTACGATCTCGCCCTTGTTTTGCAGACCCTCCTGCAGAGTCACCTTCGACTAAATACAGCTCGTTTTTCGCAGCATTTCGCGATTGTGCAGGTGTTAATTTTCCGGAAAGAATCGTACTGCCTTTTTTGCTTTTCTTGCCGTTTCGTGCATCTTCACGTGCTTTACGAGCAGCTTCGCGTACTTGCTGCGCACGAATAGCTTTACGCACAAGAGATGCAGATAATTCAGCGTTTTCCTCAAGCACATATAAAATTTGCTCCGAAACAACACTATCTACCGCCGAGCGCGCTTCACTAGTTCCGAGCTTACCTTTCGTTTGACCTTCAAATTGTAGTAAATGCTCTGGTATACGAACAGAAACAATCGCAGCTAAGCCCTCACGAATGTCTGTCCCTTCAAGGTTTTTATCTTTATCTTTTAACAGGCCAATTTTACGCGCATATTCATTGAAAACACGTGTTAATGCTGACTTGGCACCTGTTTCATGTGTACCACCATCACGAGTACGAACATTGTTAACAAATGAAAGGATTGTTTCTGAGTAACCATCATTGAATTGGAAGGCGAATTCTACTTCAATATCGTCTTGAATCCCTTCCACATACTTAACAGGATGAAGGACATCCTTCTCCTCATTCAAATACGCAACGAAAGCTTCAATGCCGTTCTCATAAAAGAAAACATCACCTTTGCCTTCCTCGCGTTCATCAATTAGCTCAATTTTTAAGCCTTTTAATAAAAATGCGGACTCTCGTAAACGTTCTGCAAGCGTATCATAATTGAATTTTGTTACAGAGAAAATTGTGTCATCTGGTAGAAAATGTACAAGTGTTCCTGTCTGTTTTGTTTGTCCTATTTCTTCTAATGTTGTTTCAGGATGGCCACCGTTTTCAAAGCGTTGACGATACTTTTTACCGTCACGATGAATCGTTACTTCTAAAAAAGTGGATAAAGCATTAACAACAGAAGAACCTACACCATGTAAGCCACCACTTGTTTTATAGCCACCTTGCCCGAACTTACCACCAGCATGTAAGACAGTAAAGATAATTTCGGGAGTGGGTTTCCCCATCTTATGCATACCTGTTGGCATTCCACGGCCGAAGTCTCGAACGCTGATACTTTGATCTTTATGAATATTGACAATGATATGAGAACCAAAGCCAGCCAGTGCTTCATCCACCGCATTATCTACGATTTCATAAACAAGGTGATGAAGTCCACGGCCATCTGTAGAACCGATATACATGCCGGGTCGTTTTCGTACCGCTTCTAATCCTTCTAATACTTGAATGGCGTCATCATTATAGACGCTTGGTGACTGTTTATTCGCCAAAAAATTCCCCTCCAAAAAACAAAACGCATGTTCTATTTATGTTCTCTTCCTAATAATAATAGCATTTCCTGTCAATAGCTAGTGACAGACCCAATAAATTTTTAAAATTTCCTCACAGCTTTATCGTTTTGAGCATGTTACCGGAAGAAAAAGTTGCAATATATGCATTATTATGTATTACTAACTATCCTATTCCCTTGACGCAGGATCATAAACATTAGTTCCATAAATAAAACAACATATGGCTAACTTCTGGTCATTTCTCTCATTTCAAAACGATGCCGATCGGTATAGGTTTTGGTCTTCCATACAGAAGCATTTGAAATTCCACAGCAAAATATACAGGTCAGTACTTCATAGCTTCCTTCTGTCTATTTGAAAATTCATACTAACTTACTCTAGAAATTAAAGATAGACTTCTATTCTACCAAAGGAATGGATGATTGACAAAATTGCCTTTTTACCTATATTTTTAGAAAGGTCTTTCATGCTGCCAATATGAATCATGTCAAAAAGCCTAACATATAATCAAATACAAATTAAAATCCTTGAAAAATAGTTATCTTTTATAATGAATTCAAGATACACGAAGAAATCTCCTTCATGTCATTGTAGATTGTAGAGAAAAAGTGTAGAATATTTATTACATATTATTAGTACCAAGTAATAATCAATGAATGAAAGGAGTCCAGCTATGCTAAATGGACTTATTATTTTATGTGCTTATCTAATCGGCTCTATACCTTCGGGATTATGGGTAGGCAAAATTTTTTATAAAACGGATATTCGTGAACATGGAAGTGGAAATTTAGGTGCGACAAACACATTTCGTATTTTAGGAAAAAAAGCGGGAATAGTCGTAACGATTATGGATGTCTTAAAAGGTACAGCAGCCGTATTACTTGTAGCTCTTCCTGTCTTCTCTGGCGTTTCCATTCACTCGCTAATTCTTGGACTAGTAGCCGTTGTTGGTCATATGTTCCCTATCTTTGCAGGTTTTCGCGGTGGGAAAGCGGTGGCAACATCAGCAGGCGTTCTCTTAGGTTATTCATGGCCTCTATTTATCTTACTATTTATCGCTTTTGTATTAACATTAAAAATAACGAAGATTGTAAGCTTAACTTCGATGATTGCCGCTTTAGTAGCACTTATTTACTCAATCGTTTATTATTTTGTTACAGGTGATTTTGCGTTAGGTATTTTAGTAGCTTGTTTATTTACCTTTATCATGTATCGTCACCGAGCAAATATTACCCGCATTAAAAATGGTACCGAACCAAAGGTAAAATGGCTGTAACGAAGAGAGGAGCATTCTAATGAATATCACACTAACAGATGTAGCCCTACAATGGTTTAAACAAGAAATGGAAGTAGAATCCGGAGATACGATTCGTTTTTATGCTAGATATGGTGGTTCCAGTCCTTTTCACGAAGGCTTTTCTCTTGGTATGACACGTGAAGAACCAATCGAAATTGGTGTAAAGACAGTTATTGACGATGTGACCTACTATATTGATGAAAAAGATTTATGGTTCTTCAATGACCACAAATTAAATGTAGATGTGGATGCTACTAATGAAGAACTAAAATATACGTATACAAAATAAAGCAGTGTTTCCTTTCTTTATACGAAAGGAACACTGCTTTTTTCTATGAAATCACTTCCAACCTTAGTTTATCTTCTCTCAAAGTTGTACATTCTATATTTATGTAAAAACTTGAGGAGGAAAGAACATGTCTATTTCTAAAATTGCTGATACCTCCCAAAATAACGACCAACTATATAGTTCTCTTTCTCAAAATTTAAAGTTGATTAAAAACACACTGGGGAATAGTAATGACCTTGTCATACGAGAAATAACGATTGGAAAAGCTGAACAATATACGTTAGCAATCATTTATATAGATGGCTTATCCGATAAAATAAGCATTTCTAATTCTGTGATTGATAAGCTAATGCTTGATATTGAAGATCATCAAGATACAGAAATAGAAAAGATTATTCGATATTTGAGAGATTCTTGTTTAACAGCCGGCGATGTGAATGATATTTTCCATTTTTCAGCACTGTACAATTCTATTTTAAAGGGTGATACGGTCATCTTATTAGATGAATCTTCAACTGGTATCGTGACAAGTACACAAGGTGCAAAAGATAGAGCCATTATGGAACCATCCACAGAGTCGGTTATTAGAGGTCCAAGGGAATCGTTTACAGAAACATTACGGACGAACACAGCCCTAATCCGTCGAAAAATTAAAAGTCCAAATCTTTGGATCAAGACCCGGATTGTCGGTGAAGTAACAAAAACGGAAGTTGCAGTTATGTATATAAATGACATTGCCAATGACAAAATAGTAGCAGAGGTTCTTGCCCGATTAGATCGTATTAATATTGATGGTATTTTAGAAGGCGGCTATATCGAAGATTTTATTCAAGATAACAAATTCACTATATTCCCTACTATTTATAATTCTGAACGGCCTGATGTTATTGCTGGTGAGCTATTAGATGGTAAAATTGCCATTTTAGTGGACGGTTCACCGTTTGTCCTCATTGTGCCAGCATTATTTACATCCTTTTTACAATCTGCTGAAGATTATTATCAGCATTGGATGATTAGTTCTCTTGTACGCATTTTGAGATTTTTTGGAATTGCCCTTGCCTTGGTGGCACCATCGCTTTACGTAGCAATCACCACCTTCCATCAAGAAATGCTACCGACTCCGATGCTGATCAGTATTGCATCTCAACGTGAAGGAGTCCCCTTCCCTGCCGTTGTAGAGGCACTCATTATGGAGATTGCCTTTGAGGTGTTAAGAGAAGCAGGTCTTCGCATGCCAAGAACCATTGGACCAGCCGTGTCCATTGTTGGAACATTAGTGATCGGTCAAGCGGCCGTAGAAGCAAATGTTGTATCAGCCGTAATGGTCATTATTGTGGCCTTAACAGCCATTTGTAGCTTCTTGTTCCCTGCTTATGGCTTATCCAATACCGTTCGTGCTCTTCGTTTCCCATTAATGATTGTAGCAGCAATCGTTGGATTATTTGGTGTGATGTTTGGCCTGATGATCATCTTATTACATTTAAGCAGTATACGAACTTTCGGTGTTCCATATTTAAGTCCATTCGGCCCCTTAATTTTAAAGGATCAAAAAGATGCACTT
This sequence comes from Lysinibacillus sp. NPDC056959, assembly GCF_042674095.1. Classification (NCBI taxonomy): domain Bacteria; kingdom Bacillati; phylum Bacillota; class Bacilli; order Caryophanales; family Bacillaceae; genus Lysinibacillus; species Lysinibacillus sp. NPDC056959. The sequence continues at coordinate 73,056 of NZ_JBHURE010000005.1, forward strand.
GTGTTGTTCCCGCGTAGAGCTTTATTGACTCGACCACGTTTAATTAGTAAAAAAAACACTGTCAGAGGTCATAAATATATTAATACGAAAAAAAGGAATCAAAAGAATGTATAAACGAGGAATAAACTATGTCAAAATTTAAGGCAATATGTTTACTAATGATTCTTACTTTACTTTTAAGTGGTTGCTGGAGTAAGCGTGAACTCAATGAATTAGCAATTGTCGCAGCATTAGGAATAGATAAAGTAGATAATGAATTTGACATATCAGTTCAAGTTGTAATTCCTGGTGAGATCTCTTCCAAACAGCCTACTTCAGGACGGTCACCGGTTATTACCTATCATTCAAAAGGTGCAACAGTGTTTGAGGCCATAAGAAAAATGACAACATTAACAGCTCGAAAACTTTATTTTTCTCATCTTCAAATAGTTGTGCTCGGCGATGAATTAGCTACAGAAGGAATTGGCAAGCCATTAGATTTAATTTCAAGAGATCATGAATTCAGAAATGATTTCGATGTCATCGTTGCTCATGACGCGACTGCCGAAGAAGTTTTAAATGTATTAACACCTATCGAAAAAGTACCAGCTACTAAATTACTTAATTCTCTTAGGACGTCGGCGAAATCTTGGGGTACAACCCAATCCATTAAAATTGATGAGATAATTAATACTTTAAATAGCAAAGAAAATAGTGTAGTCATGTCTGCTATTGAAATACAGGGGGATAAAAATGTTGGCATGGAACAAATAAATGTTAAAAGATCGAAATCTCCTGTGCTATTAAAATATGCGGGCTTAGCTGTTTTTAAAGAAGATAAACTCATTGGGCTTTTATCGGAAGATGAGAGTAGAAGCCTAGGCTTTTTAAAGGACAAAATAGAAAGTACAATTGAAACTCTTACTTGCCCTAAGGGAGGTACTCTATCAACTGAAATTACACACTCAAAGACAAAAATAAAAGGTAAATTTAAAAATGGATCACCCAAAATCAATGTTTCTATAGATGTTAACCAAAATGTCGGAGAAGTTGAATGTGATATAGACCTTACAAAAGAAAAATCGCTTCACTACATCAATAAAAAAACGGAAGAACTTATTAAAAAGCGAATCGAAAAAACAATCAGTACAGTTCAGCAAAATTATCGGGTCGATATTTTTGGATTCGGCGAAGCACTTCATCGCACAAATCCGAAAGAGTGGAAAAAAATAAAAAAAGAGTGGCTAACCATATTTCAAGAGCTACCTGTTAAAGTTGAAGTACATGTAAACACACAAGGCTTAGGAACGATGGAAAACTCATTAGTGAATAAGCCGGAGGGAGAATAAGCTATGATGATGGCGATATTCATATTTATCATTTCTGCTGTTATAGCCTATGCCTTTATTCCAACATTAAAAAAAAATAAAGAAACGAAAACGATCGTTATTTTTTCGATATTTTTATTGCTTGGTACCGCATTAAATATTGCAATCTTATTAAAGGTCAAAATACCGAGCCCATTAGATTTGATTACCTATATTTTTTCACCAATTAAAGATTACATCATCTCTCTGACAAAGTAATAAGGCAATATTATGTTAAGAAAAAGGGGTAGTTCATAATGGAAAAAGAAATAATTAGTTCAAGACAATTTATGATTATTACCCTTCTCTTTTCAATCGGGACAGCCATTTTAATAATCCCTGCGAGTGTAACAAGCGAAGCAAAGCAAGATGCATGGATTGCAGCGATCATTGGTGTCGTTATAAGTTTGCCCATAGTAAAGCTTTTCGTTGCTTTAGGAAATAAAACACCTACCCTTACATTTATAGAGGCTAATGAAAAGATATTAGGTCGTTTTTTCGGAAAATTTACTGCGATTGGCTTTATTTTTATAACCTTACTTTCTGCCGGTGAATTGTTATATTTCATTGGAATTTTCATGAAAACGGAAATAATGCCAGAAACACCTACGATGGCCTTTGCATTTATGTTCAGTATTATCATTATTTATGCTGCATTTTTAGGAATTGAAGTATTTGCACGTTCTGCAGAAATACTATTTGCCATATTTATATTAATTTTTATTTTCTTTGTCATTTTTATTACACCATCCATCCAAATCGAAAATATACAGCCAATAATGGAAACATCAAAAAAATCATTATTCTTTAGTATGATTCGATTTATAAGTCTTTTTTCATTCCCGCTTGCTGTATTATTAATGATTTTCCCTTCCACAGTTAACGTACAAAAATCTGCACAAAAAGGTTATTACATTGGCACAATTATTGGAGGGATTGCCTTAATTACGATTATCGCACTGTCTATCCTTGTCCTAGGTCCTGTAAATACAGCATCTAGGACATTTCCTAGCTATGCATTAGCTCAAAGAATTTCAATCGGGAATTTTTTGCAGCGTATTGAAGTTATTATGGCAGCCATGTGGATTATATCAATTTATATTAGGACTTTTATGTATTTTTATGCTTCGGTTATCGGTATCGCACAAATATTTAAAATTAAAAATCATCGCCCTCTCATTTTTCCACTCGGCATGATTATCCTTGGAATTTCACAAATTGTTCATCCAAATATCATTCATTCCAATATTTACAATAGAGATATATGGCCTATATTCTCCTTCATTTTAATGATTTTATTACCATTACTATTATTAATAGTCGCGAAGATTCGAAAAATCAATGGTAATCAAGGAGATAATACGCAATGTAATAGTAGTACGCAAAATCAAAATGATAGTAATAACGGAGATACTACACAGAGTGATAGTAGTAGCAATGGCGGGAATGCTTCTCATAGTGCAGGTAGTAGCAATAACGATAATTCTGCTCAAAGTGCAAATAGTAGCAATATCGATAGTTCTACTCAAAGTGATAGTAACAGCAATGGTGGGAATGCTGCTCAAAGTGCAAGTAATAATAATGCCGGAAATACTACACAAAGTAAAAGTGAAAACGATACCGGAAATTCTACACAGAATGATAGCGATACCGGAAATACGCCAAACAGTGATAAGAATAAAAAATCGCCAGACAATTAACAGCAGTATTGTTCATCACCAAAAGTGAAGCGGCTCATCGGACGCCCTCAGGAGGGTGCCCTGCTGGAACGGAAATGAGAAAAGTAAAAAATGATGACCCTATAATATCAAGGTCATCATTTTTCTATAGCACTAAATATGATATTCAATTTGATCAACAAAATCCCATTCGTATGGTGTTTCTTGATAAACATAGTAGTTCAACCAGTTCGAGAATAACAAATGTGTATGAGCACGCCACGTATTAATCGGTTCATTCGCTGGATCATCATTTGGGAAGTAATTCACTGGTACCTCAATATCTAATCCTTTCGCAACATCACGACTATATTCATCCGCTAAAGTGGTTGCATCATATTCAAGGTGACCAGTAATCATAATATTTTTATTGTCTTTAGATTGCACAATGAAAACACCAGCATCTTCTGAATAAGAGAGCAATCGTAAATCAGGGTGGTTGCGTACTTCATCAATCGATACAGACGTATAACGCGAATGTGGTGCCGTAAACAAATCACTAAAGCCGCGTACTAAATCCACTGTTAAATCCGTGATAACATGAGAATATACACCTGAGCATTTAGCAGAAAGCCCAATTTTGCCAATACCGTAATGATGGTATAACGCTGCCTGAGCACCCCAACATATATGTAGAACCGATGTTACGTTTGTTTTGGACCAGTCCATAATTTCTGAAATTTCCTGCCAGTAGTTCACTTCTTCAAACGGCATTTTTTCTACTGGTGCCCCCGTAATAATCATGCCATCATAGCGACGATGACGAATTTGATCGAACGTCGTATAAAATAATTGTAAATGTGATTTACTAACATTTTTCGATTCATGAGTAGCAGTATTCAAAAATGTAATATTCACTTGTAACGGGGTATTCCCTAATAAACGTAGTAATTGCAGCTCTGTTTTTTCTTTTTCTGGCATTAAATTAAAGATTAAGATATTTAACGGACGAATTTGTTGAGTTTTCGCTCTATCCTCTTCCATTACGAAGATTTTTTCCTCACGTAAATGTTCTCCAGCTGGTAAGTTTTTTGGAATATTAATTGGCATCTTGCATTCCCCTCTCTTATATTTCTCTCTGTTAACCCATTATTGGCCTTAGTCTCCATACACAGGCCTTGCGTAAAGTCTTTTTTTCGATGAAATTAAAAAATCCCTCTCATTCCATTTGAGATAGAATGAGAAGGATGTTTACCACGTTCACTCTTATCTCTCAAAGGACAAATCCTTTGCTGGAATTAGCACCTTTCTAACTTTTGTTAGAGGTTGCTGAAGCGTCATCGGGCCAAATCCCTCAACTTCTCATGATAAGATTATTTAATTAAAATGAATTGTAACATGAACAATTAAGAATATCAACAATACATAGAATATTTCGTTATTGACCATGCATGTCATTATGTAATTTGTTTAAAACTAATATTGAAGCTAAGTCCATATATTTTATGGTAAACAAGCTGTAATTATGTTAACATATACCTTTAGTAACAGAGAGGAACGTGAATAGTTTGATTAAAATTGAATTTCCAAAACCAGATTTAGTAATTCGCCAACGCGAACAAGATGTAAAGCCAGGTGATGTACCAATCACACCGTATTTCGGTTTTATTGATTTCCATAAAATCACACGTGAAAATGGCGGCATTTTCTTATTCTACAATGAACAGAATGAACTATTATTTGTCGGTAAAGCACGTAAGATTCGTCAACGTATTAAAAAGCATTTCGAAGACAATGTGTCACCGATGAAAAATCATCGTGATGAAGTTTTCAAAATTGAAGTGTACGAAGTAGATGATCCAATGGAACGTGAAATTTACGAAACATACGCGGTTAATACATTCCGCGCTAAATACAATGTTGATAAAGTTTTTTATTAAGATAAAAGATCTTATATAACATAAAATAAGAATCTACAAGCCATCTGTACATGATGGCTTGTAGATTCTTTTATTATTTTCACTCTACGAAAAAGGCTTTACGTTCTTTTGTAATCCATTCCCCAAGCTCCGTATCATCGCGCTTTAACAGTCGATTGACAAGCACGTCATGCCATATATAATCCTCTAATAAATAAATATGCACTGGGTCATTTGTTATAAAAGCCGTTTCTTGATTGGACGGTGAGTGACCATAAATCATCTCTTGACCATCTATAGACAGTATAAACCAATGGGGCGTAGCAGCATTCCTCGTATATTGAGTAATGCGATGCTGGTCAATCGATGCAACATTTTCATCCACATACAATGTAATGCCATGAACCGGAATACGCTGAGAGACCTCATGTATATCTTCTCGCAATTTTTCATACATATCTTCCCACATTGATAATAGTACTTTTTTCTCCGCTTTTTGTAATAACGACTGACAATAATTGACGATTGCCTCTTTTCCTTTTAGCGTAACAACCTTATGCTCCGCTTCCTGCTCTTTTACCTCTAATTTTTCTAATTGATCACTAATCGACGTAAAATTCGATTGCCAGCGTTGCTCAATTTGTTGTAAAAACACAGCAACCGGAATGGAAGAGTATGTCGTTTGATCTGCAGTTTCTTCTTTCATTACTAACCCTTTTTCAACAAGTACATTAAGTATGTCATATATTCTTGCACGTGGGATACCGGAGTTTTTACTTACTTGATAGGCACTTACATGACTATTTTGTACGAGTGCCGTATAGGCCTTAGCTTCATATTCTGTGAATCCCAGTTCTTTTAATTGGGCGATTAATAATTCCATCGAATCCCTCCATTTCCTCTATTATAATTGAAGGGTATGAAGGTACGCCAACGAAAAAATTAGTCTTTACAGCTCAGTGAATTTTAGTTACTATTTCAGTAGTAACTATCTAAAGAGGTGTAAACATGCTATTTGAAGTAGATTTAAATGTAGTCATATTATTAATATCTTTTGGATTTTTAGCCGCCTTTGTAGATGCGGTCGTTGGTGGAGGTGGCTTAATTGCCTTACCTGCCCTAATGTTTGCCGGTTTAAATCCAGCAGCAGCCGTAGCAACGAATAAGCTTGCTGGTACAATGGGGTCTTTAACATCAACCATTTCCTTTTATCGTTCCGGTCAGCTAGAAATTCGTTCAGTTATCAAATACTTTCCCCTAGCCTTTATTGGATCACTCTTTGGTGCATGGACAGTACATTTAATAAACCCAGAATTACTAAAACCACTTATGCTAATAATGCTTGCTGCTGTTGCAGTCTATACAATCTTCAAAAAAGACTGGGGTTCAGTAGCTGCGGTCAAAAATTTAAAATTTACGCACTTAGTTTTATTCATGCTATTGTTATTTTGCATTGGTTTTTATGATGGATTTCTTGGTCCAGGAACCGGCTCATTTTTAATTTTCAGCTTTTTATTAGTCGGCTTCGATTTTTTAAAGGCAGCAGGAAATGCCAAATTTTTAAACTTAGCAAGTAATTTTGCAGGACTTTTAATGTTCGCCTACTTAGGTCAAATTCATTATGTCTACGGTTTACTAATGGGTGTAGCTCAAATTGCCGGTGCATTTGTAGGCTCACGTATGGCGATTAAAAAAGGTACCGGTTTTGTTCGCGTATTGTTTATTATCGTAACGATTACATTGCTCACTAAAAATGCTTATGATTACATAATTCATTAAAAAACCGCCGTAGATACGCTACTTAATAGGACGAAAATCGTATGTGTTTTTATTGTATTTGTGTAGAAAAAACAACCTAACAATTTATTTTAAATGCATTATTGCATTTAATTAGATTTAGTATAGGAGGGCAAACTTGGGGGGCAAACTTGGGGGGCAAAATTATTTATTACCTACAAGCGCAAAGACACTCTCATTAAGAGAGTGTCTTTTTTAACTACCTTTAATATAAAAACATCGCATCATTTTTTGTAAAATATTCCAATATGGTTAATGGATAAATATCAAAAACAGGCCTCATTTAATTAATGTTGATATGGAATTTAATAAAGCTTTAGCTTTCTAAAGAGAAGATAGATTTATTATTCAAAATTTTGCGAATACAATCTAAACCATTAAAATATTTATCTTAAACTTAAACCTTGTTAAATATTAGGATACTATCTTTTATATTTTTTGTGACATTTTATATATATCAAATGAGTCTCCTCATTAGAATTATGAGTATTTTCGTATATTTTAGTAACATTTATACCCTAAATATACTTATATACAATAATAAACTATGTTATATTTGGTTATTTTACTTACTTTTTTTGAAAATTCGCATTTTAAAATATTGTTATGTATGATTGTAATGTAATGGAAAACAAAAATATGAGTAAGCTAGGAGGAAAGATATGAAGAAAAAAATTACGAAAACATTATTATGTGCGACTTTGGGGATAAGTATTTTAACACCCTTAGCGGTATCCGCCAAAACAGAGGATAATAACGAGCAACAATTGATTAAACAGATTAACCAGAGGGAGAATAGTTTCCCTAATGTAGGACTAGGCACTCAGTGGCTTTTCCAATATTACGATAAATATTTAAGAGCGAATGGATTACTTCGTGTTGCTCCAGTTGTAACTGCGGAAGATTTAGAAGTTAAAAATTCTTATGGTCAATTAGCAATGGAACCCCAAGTAATAAGTACTACCCCACTTTGGGCTGGACAAAGTGATTTAGAAAATGCGACTGACCGTGAACAAACTTTAAATTCAACAGAATTTCGTAAATCTTATACCAACACTACAACTTCTTCTACAGAACATGGATTTATGCTAGGGACTGAAACATCTCTTTCAACTGGCATACCCTTTCTAGCAGAAGGAAAAATCACCTTAAAAGCAGAATATAATTTTAATAGTACTCAGGCGCATGAATCTTCTGAGACTGTAGAGTATGTAGCCCCAACTCAAGCGATTATTGTTCCACCACAAACAATTGCTCGTGTAACGGCAACATTAGATGTAAAAAAAATTAAAGGTAAAATGGACCTTCATTCAGAAATTGGATTGAATAAAGAAGTATATGGTTCCGATAAAATCACAATGTATCATGTATTTGAAGGTATTAAAGGTTCGGTAAGCCTTGGTTCTATTTATGACGATGCCTACAAGCAAGCAGAAAAAGATGGGTATAGTGAAATACCTGAGATTAAAGCTCTTTCAAGAAGTTCTAATAATCCCGATTACTTTTTAACTAGTGGAGTGGGTAGCTTTGAATCAGAATATGGCAGTATTTTCAATGTTAAAGTTGAATTTATAAATATAAAAACCAAAAAGATTGATAAAACAGAAAATATAGTTATACAACCTAACATAAAATCACTAACAAAATAAGTGATATGCTCCCCATTAGGTAGACAGATTTAAATTTTTTAATCTGTTAACCTAATGGGGGAGCATACCATTACACGCTGTACACTTGTATGACTCATATTCAGCTTTGCAACAATCCAACGGAAAGGCATGCCTTCCAGTAACCAATAAAGCACTTCTTGCTCAATGTCACCTGTTACCCTGTCAATTAGATTTTGAACCATCAACAATTCATTCTTTGTTTTGTTAATACGTACCTCGCGAAGCTCTGATTTGAACATGTGCATGTACTGGATCACTTGTGCTTCCTGCAGCTTTTGGCATTGTTGCCTCAATACCATACTTTGCTGTAGATGCAGCAGCTGTTAATGAATCAAGTTCATCCTTCATTCTCATGTACTTACACATGTTGTCATGGTACTTTTTAATTGCCTTGTCTAGTTGGTAGCGATTTAATTCTGTTCTCTCTTTTAACATAGTTTTTCCCTCCTATGTCCTCTATGTGTTATAATTACTTATCTGACTAGCCTAAATAGAAGGGCATAAACCAAATCTTAGCTGTAGCGTCTGCAAACGCTGCGGCTTTTTCTTTTATTCTAAGTAATTTCGAATTTATTAAAACTACAATATTTCGGGCAATTTAACAGTGTAGTCTTTAATGCTACTTAATGCTTGTGCATCAGCAAACTGATGTTAAAAGTACTGAACAAATTTTCATATTAAAACCTCCATTTATTAACTTTAAAGGTTATAATAAGGTATACAAACACTAAATTCTAAGGAGAATTATGAATGAAAATTCAAACCGGTAGTACATTAAATTATTTAAAAACAGAGGTAAATAAAAATATAAAAAAAGAAAGTCTCTTAGATTTATTTGGAATTGAAGATATACATAAAGACGAAGACGAAAACGAAAAAAATAACAAACCTAAACTTGAAATCAGATATGAAGATGGTTATATACGTACATATATTGTGAAAACAATTGGAAAAAAATTAGTTAGATTACTTATTAGGGAAGTAAAACAAACCCAAGAAAACATGAAAGAGTCCGAAGATTTGAATGATATTTCTCACGATCTGTTGTTACAACAGCTTGAACAGTTATCTAATCCAAAAAAATATGAACAGAATACTTCTATTTTTGAAAATAAAAAAAATATTTCTAAATATAAAACAGGTATTTGAGGACGATCAATGTGAACCATGATTAGAAATGATTATTAATACCTGAAGGTTTAACATCTCTTAAAGAGCTGTAGCGTCTGCAAACGCTGCGGCTTTTTTATGATATAATTTACAGAAAATACATAACGAGGTAATGCAATGGGCATATTTTCAGGATTATCAATTGGCGGAAGTCTACTATATTTCATTCCACCAATGCTATTACTACCTATTGTTATGGTAGTATGTGCAGCGATTTATAAAGTCCTATTAGGCAATATTTTGCCAACCAAAATTTATAATTTATTACTTGGCCCAATTGCTCTGCTCGGGTTCTTTATTTGGGCTATCCCGATGAACATGGGATTTTATGATTTTTTTAGAGCGCTGTTTTAATCGCTCTTTTTTTGTTTAATCTTCATACTGTTCATTAGTTTCCTGGAGCGTGTGTCAACGCTTCGGCTTTTTCTGAATCTATTTATATATTATAGTTTGACTAAAAATGAGAAGGCGGATTATGTTCGATTTATCACTTTTGTATAGTGCGACTTGTGTTATTTCTGTTTTATGATTGCTTTTGTTTTATCGTACAAACCTTTTTAGTAATCTTCTTTCCTCATTTGTTCTTGTTTTTTGTCAAAAAAATTCAAATAACTAAAGTTTGGTGGATATATCCCCACCAAACTTTTTAGTTATTTCTTCATATTGTTCAGCAACCTAATACGTTAATTGGTTTCTACTGTACTTTACTTAATAGTAAAAATTACAGGATTAATTATTTCTTTGAGGAATTTTCGGGTAGAAAGTACGCAGATTTTTATCTCCATCCTCTGTTTTAAAAACTGCCAATGTATATTCTTCATCGTTTATCGTTATTGGTATATTTTCCATCTCCGGATTATGGAAATACCCTACAGTACCCATAGCTAACAGTCCTTCTGTACTAAGTCCAACGAAAAAACCACCCGTTTGTTTTATTAGCGTTTTTGAACCTTCATTATCTTTTTCCTTATACTCATATCTTATTGTAATCACTTCAGCTTTATTGCTCATTTCAGCACGACTATTTACTTGAATAGTTTTTAAGAATAAAATCACATCATCTTGATGCGTTTTTTCATAAGGTCCATCGTTAATATAATAGTGATACCACGAATGGTGACCATCTAATTTATTTCCACGACCCTCTTCACCAATAAATACATGTTCAAATGCTGAAGTACTATTATGATAATATTGCTTAAACCATATTTGTTTTAACAATACTATCCAGTCATCATCCGAAGCATTAGCTGAAATTTGTCCACTTTCGATTGCATACTCCCGTGCTATTTTCATTGGTTCTGTTTTAATAGCAAAATTTAGAAACTCTTTTACTTCATCTAATTCTTCCTGTGGCGTCGGATCATCATGATTGCGTCTCCAATCATAATTGTCATGAAGTTTTTTGAATAATTCATATGATGCCAATTTACTTTCAGGAATAACTACAGTTTCTAAAACATTGACTTGCCCATCTGAACTATTTGAATTTCTTCCTTCTGGAAACGGGTTAGTATTAACAATTACATATCCCATTTCTTCATTTTTTTCATTGTCACTTAATCCTTTAATTAAAGGTATTAATCCATTGCCCTTCATATCTGCTTGCCAAATATCATTAAAAATCATCCTATAACCTCCTTGTATTAGTTAACACAGGCTTATGTTGAGGTTAACGTATGTTTTTAATTCTAAGTAATTAATGGAATTACTTTGTATTTTTTTCATAACGAATTGTAAGTAATACATTGAATTAAACTTCAGGGCTATCATCATGCATAAAAACACGTTTTTTCCTAAAATTTACCATTCGTTTGTTTTACTACGTATGAGTTGATTAACTATGAGTAAACTATCCGAATCAAGAATGTAACAGTGCAACGTTCATTTAGCACCAAAACATTGTCCTATCTTCTAAAGTCCAAGATAAAGTTTTTAAAAAGAAATGGCATTATTAGTTTGCACAATAACCACACCCTAAAAAATTCTTAGTAGGTTGTTTTGTTATCATCAGTAATCACTCCTTACTTCAGAATGGGAGGTCATCCTCATTAACTTCCTTAGACTCTTTCCTATTTGCAAAAGGATCATCCTCTACATTTAAATAACTTGGCTGGTTGTTATTACCGCCATTATCGCCCTGTGAAGCCCCTTTATCGGTTCTACCCCTTTCCGTCGCTTCGAAGGTTCTATCCGTCAATTCAGTGTTTCTATCCACGATTCTCGATGTTCTATCCATTACTCTTTGAATACAATATAAAACGCCGTAGATATTCTATCTCTACGGCGTTTTATATGTCAGATAAACAACTTTTCGTCTTTAAATTTATGACTCGTTAATAAGCTAACGATAACAAAAATGAATAAGGAAGCGACGATTGGAATTGTCACGGTATGCATGCCAAAGACAGAAGGATAAAAACGATCAATGATAATATATAAGGTCATCCCTGAAATCATTGACGCAATCGCACCATATTTGTTGGCCTTTTTCCAATAGAGTCCTAAAACGAAGGTCCAAATAAAGACTGCCTCAAGTCCGCCGAAAGCAAATAAATTAAGCCATACTAATAAATCTGGTGGATTTAGTGCAAAAATGATAACCGCTAAACCAATCACTGCTGTAACAATAAAGCTTGCACGCTTAATTTCCGAATCATTAGCTGTCGGTTTTATATAATTTAAATAAATATCTTTCACTACTGTCGAGCTTACAAGCATCAACAACGCATTAACTGTAGACATCGTTGCTGCCATTGGTGCTGCTAAAACAACGCCAGCTAAAAATGGCGGTAAAACTTTTAATGTTAGCAATGGCATAACTTTATCACCAATCTCCATACCTGGCATCACTGGTCGTGCAAAAACACCAATTAAATGCATCCCAAACATGATTGTCCCAATGGCAATAGTGCCAATGATAATGGCTAAATGCATGCTTCTTGAATCTTTATAGCTCATCGCACGAACAGCGATTTGTGGAAGCCCGACCACTCCAACACCGATCAAAATCCAAAATGTAGAAACGTATAATGGCGTTAATTCACCTTCAGCTCCAAATGGAGACACAAGATTCGGATTCTCAGCGACAAGTGAGGCCATAATATTATCAATTCCTCCGCCAGCGATGATTGTCCCAATTAATAAAATAACTGTTCCGATCACCATAATCGAGCCTTGCACCGTATCCGTCAATGCTACAGCGCGGAAGCCCCCAATGATCACATAAACTAACACGGAAATCGCAAAAATAAACAGTGCCGTTGTGTAGTTTAAGCCCGTTAATGATTCAATTAATCGAGCACCACCTACCCATTGTGCCATCATGGCAGAAAATAAAAAGATGATGATACTTATGGCAGATAAAATGACTATGGCATGGCTTTTATAACGCTCTCGTAAAAAATCTATTAACGTGATCGCTTGATAACGTCTTGCAATAATAGCAAATTTCTTCCCAAGAATCATTAAAACAAAATAACCCGCTGGAAGCTGAGCCATCGCCAGTAAGACCCAACCAAGCCCTTTCGTATAAGCAACACCTGGACCACCAATAAAGCTACTTGCACTACCGTACGTAGCAATCATTGTCATCGCAAGGATGAAGCCTCCCATTTCACGACCACCGAGGAAATATTCCTGTAAAAATGAATTGGAAGAGCGTATATGTTTATTTGACCAGATACCAATACCAAAGATGATGACTAAAAATAATAGCAGTGGAACAATAACTTGCCAGTGCATTATCGATCCACCTCCTCATCGTCAAATGGTACCTCTTTGAAAAAGAGTTTCATGACGAGCCAGATTAAAATAATCATAAATCCTGTCCCTGCAATACAGCTATAGAAAAACCATGCAGGGAAACCGAAAACATACGTATAGCTTGTTGGATCACCAGAGCCTAGTCCATAGGCAAAGCCGAACCATATCGCAAAGTTAACGATAACAAGTCCAATACCGATAAGCGCCTCTCGATGCGCAATTTTAAAACGTTGATCTTTCAAATTACTGTCCCCCTAACCTACTCTATTTTACTGATATGTTCGTATTATGGGAACCTTTGTGAGAAAAATAAATGTTTGATTAAAATAAGATTTAATTCTTTGCTTTTCTCTTGGGACATTATTTAGATTATTTAGCATAGCCACTACAAAAAAATGAAGACAAAATGAAAAGGCATGAGTTCAATATAATACCGAACTCATGCCAGCCAATTAGCTGCATAATAAACACACTACTTTAAGGGGTCACTACATTAGGTGCTCTTTTTAATTTTTATAATTATTTGTGTAAAATAAAATGAAGAAAGATAATATTTACACATATTTTTAATTCTATATCTCTATCAAGTAGTGTTTTTTTTCTAAAATCTATAAGATCTTTTTCTTCTACATAAATGATTTTAGATAAACTTTCTGTTGTTAACATGTAATCAGTTAGCAAATCATTCAATATTAATTTTACTCTTTCTTTTACATCGAAATTTTTAAATCCAAAATTTAACATTGTCAATTTATTATCAATTTCTTCGGACTTTTCATTTGTGATGATATCTGAATCATTCATTAAGGTTCCTATCTCACTAACAGATAAATTTAATAATTTGGATAGTAGTTGATTATTTAAATTATAATTCTAGAGTTTGATCTTTAAGGTAGTCATATTGTTTTGAGTGATTAGATACAGCAAATAATTCCGCTTCATTCTCATAATCTTCCATTATATCACACCTCAAGTACAATGATTCACAATCTTATTCTATCTTTTACACTAACACTTCTTTATTTAGGGAACCCATCAGTAGGTAAGCAAATATATTTAGCTATATTTAAAGATACTAACGAAATAGTCTTCTTCAGGAAAATCCCCCATATATTCTAAACCATTCCTTGAATAAAACTGTTTTAACTTTTCATTTCCTGCCCAACAATCTAAATACAAGGTTTTATCTAATCCTTTTGCCAAAAAACAAGCAAATTTTGTTATAGCAGAACCAATGTTTTTTCCTTGGAACTTGGGTAAAATAGCAATTTGAGATAGATACTTACTTTTATCATCAAGTAAAAGCTCATTTATATTTTCTATATCATATATACAAAATGTTCCTATTATTTCTTCCTCTAGTATTAAAACGTACAAAAAGTTATTCTTTAATTGGTTTATAATTTTATTATTATCCCAAGGGTATTCCCATTGGGATATTCCTTTTTGTTGTAAATTTAATGTAGCCTCATTTAATATATACATCAATTGCGATAAGTCACCGATTTCAGCTAATCTTATTTCCACTTTTAGCTCTCCTTTTATGCTTTTAGTTTTCATCAATGCTGAAAGAAGTTAAAGGTCTTTCTGGTCGGTTAGCGCAATATTTGCAATTAGGGTCACTACATTGTGATTCAGTCCAACTATTACATTTAGGGCAAAAATAAGCATCAAAATCATCGTAATATACTAGATTAAACTTGCATTTAGAACAATATTTATCGTGTTCAATTTGACCATAAAATTCAAAGTTGTCTATTATTACTTTTCCATACTTTTCAACGATTTTCATAAATATACTCCTTTAAAAATATTTATGTATCAAATAACTATTTTAACATACATCCATTTAATTTTGAATATTCCCAATTTTCATCAATATAACCTTAATCGTTAGTTGAATAGGATCAATCTGAAAACAGCCTATATCTTTTTTACATAGGCGTTTAAATAGGCTGAATGTTCATTTAATAATTGATATGAATTACCGCAACATAGGTTGATGAATGAACAAATTGTAGTTGTAGTAAATAAAGCCATCTTTGATAAAAAAGAGGATAGATAGAGCGAATTTATTTAAGCTCTTCTATCCTTTTAATAAAATTTGAGAAAAACTGTTCCCTTTTGTGTACTTGTTTGTACTTCAAATAGCTAGGATCAGCGCATCTTTAATATTGGAATTTCTTTATTAAACTTTGAAGCTCGTCTGCCTGTTGTGCCATTTCTTTTGCTGAAGAAGCCATATTATCTATGAAAGCTAATTGCTCCTCTGCTGTTATCGTAACGTGTTCCGTGCTTTCAGTAGCCTTGCTTGCAATGCGTGCCATTGTTTCTGTTGAAGCAGTAACTTCTTCAACACTTGCAGACATTTGTTCCGTCACAGCGGAGATGTCATGCAACTGTGTACTTACACCCTTAATCGACTGCATGATCTTGTGGAAGGCCAGTTTTGTATCATCGACAACATCCATACCTGCGGCAGCTTCCTTCGAGTTACTAGAAATAGCCGTAATAACATTAGCCGTATCACTTTGGATTGAATGAATAAGGGATGCTATTTGATCAGCAGATTTCTTTGATTGTTCTGCCAATTTACGAACTTCATCTGCAACGACAGCAAAGCCTTTTCCTTGCTCCCCGGCACGAGCCGCTTCGATGGCTGCGTTTAAGGCAAGCAAATTCGTTTGATCGGCTATGCTTGTAATCACATCAACGATATTGCCAATTTGTTGCGACTGATCACCTAAAATTCGGACCTGCGCCTCTACATGGTCAGATGATTTATTAATTATTGTCATTTGATTTAATACACGATTCAATGAATCATTTCCTTGAGCAGCCTCGTCACTCATTAAATCAGCAGCATCTGAAACCGTTGAAGCCGTTTCAGCAACTTGTTGGATGCCAATCGCCATTTCCTGCATGGCTGTTAAACTATCACTTGTGCTATGTAGTGTTGTTCTTGAACCATCGGCTAAATCTTGTAGTGTTGAAGTTAGCTGTCTCGTCATGTCAGCGGTTTGCTGCGATTTAGATGTTAAACCATCAGACGATACATCAACTTGTTTAGAAGATTGTGCTATTTGTTGCATGACTACCTTTAAGCTTGTCAGCATTTTATTAAACGATTGCGCAAGCTCGCCTGCTTCATCCTTGGAATTAATTTGTAGCTGTTTTGTTAAATCTCCCTCTCCATCCGCAATATCTCGAAGTTGAGCATTCATTTCACGAAGCGGCTTCACAAATGCTCTTGTAAACAGGAAGCTACCTAATATAGCAATGACAGCTCCGATAAACAATACGATGAGAAGCTTGCCGATAAATGCAAAAATTATAGCATTCACTTCATCGATCGTTTCACCGACAAACCACATCCCAATGATGTCTCCATTTGCATCTTTAATAGGTGCATACAGTGTTAAATATTTTGTACCTACTACATCTGCCTCACCAATAAAGGTTTCCCCTTTAGTCATTACATTTTCAACGACTTTTGGATCAGCATCTTTACCAACTAAACGTTCGCCATTTAGCTTTAGATTAGTAATAAGTCCTTTAGAGCCTTGGAAAATGGTTACACCACCATCGATGCTTTCACCAACCTCATCAACAAAGGCTTCCTCATCAACTATTTTTGAATCCCCTTTGTAAAGTTCCCCATCTTTTATACTCCAATCTCCCTTAAATCGTTCTTCTAGAAGCGCATAGCCGACCTTTGAAATATGGGTTACACTCTGCTCAAAATTATTAAGCATAATTTCCTTCACTTGTATATGGGATACAAATCCAATCATAATGCTTAAAAACAGAATAACGCCCACTAAAAGCAAATTAAATTTCGTACTAATTTTAAAAGTGCGCAAATAATTTATCTCTCCTTTTCTCATATTCATCAGGAATATTATGTATAAAATGTAAGCCATTTTTATTAAACATGATTCTATAAATAGTTTCAATACATTATCAATAAATTAACAATTTTAATATAAATGAGTTGTTGGTGAGCAGTGGTTATGGATCTTGCAAAGCTTTGAATCTAGAGGGTGGACTGTTTATTTTGTAGAGCTTGAAGCTGATGTAGTAGAAAGATTGGAAAGAAATAAAAGCGGTAATCGACTTGAGCATAAACCTTCAAAAAGAGATATTGAATGGTCCGAAAAGGATTTGAAAAGCTCGATGGAAAAATACAGATTAAATTCCTTAGAAGGCGAATTAAAATATGGAAATTATCTCAAGATCAACAACACAAATTTGAGTGCTGAAGAAGTTGCTTTGAGCATAAAGGAAATATTTCATTTGTAGAATTGAAAAACGTCTGGATCTCCAAGCGTTTTTTCGGTTCTATAATCACTTGTAACTATAATTAATCAACTATTAATCATTCCTAAAACAATATATTATTTCTTCTTCTAACTGACTTAAATTGCGATTTAGTTGAGTAGATAGTTCATTAACTAAATTCGAATGGTTTCCTTGATATTTTTCTGTTAAATCACAAATTAACTTTAACAACATTATATACCCCATAAAATCCTCTTTAGAAAATGGGGGCTCATGTGAAAGTACATAAAATTCGGCATCAAACATTTCAATGTTTTCTAAGAGATGTCTAACATTTTCAACTTTATATTGTGGTTGTTGTGTGTAAATACTTGGATACAAGCAATCCCCTAAGAAAAGTACCTTTTCTCCTTCTACATAAATAATTGATGAGTCATCGGAATGATCTCCACCGACATGTTTGACTACACACCGATTACCACCTAATTCAATCTCATATTTATCTTTAAAAGTAATACTAGGTAATTTGATGGTAATATTTCTGTCTTCTCCAATTTCTTTTTTAATCATGTCGGAACAAAATTGATTCTCTAGGCCTTTTTCGACACGATTATCTAAAGCTTCATCTGACCAATCATATTCCATCATTTTTTCAAGATGCATTTTTGTGTTTTCATGTGCAATTGTTAAGAGATTCATCTGATTTGTTCCAAAGCTATGATCCCAATGCCAATGCGTTAATACTACAGAATGATAATTAGCAATTTGACTTTGATTTAGTTCATCAAGAAATAACTTAGTATGTTTATCAGAATTTCCTGCATCTACAATTAAGGTTTGGTGATCCCCACAAATGGCAGACAGTATTGGTCGATCTGTATCAGGATCATGCGGCAAATAATGTATACGATTAGTTAGTTGTTTCAAATTTTTCTCCATTATCTTAACTCCCTTTGTTTTCATTTGTTCCGACAATCTTATTTAATGTATCAAGAACATTTTTTAACTCTGTTAAGCTAACTTTCGAATAATATTTTTCCACAAGCATGGCGTCAATTTTATTTAGAAGCTGATGAAACTCTTGACCTCTATCCCCAAGATAAATAAAGGTCTCTCTACGGTTTATTGAATTCTCTTGACGATAGATCATTTTCATTTCTTCGAGCTTTGAAATTACTTGGCTAACCGCACTTTTTGAAATACCAAAATGATTTGCAATATCATTCGCAATTACAGGCTCATTGCGAATAATATAAAACATAATAATTTCTTGTTGAGGAGTTAAGTGAAAGTTCTCTAATTCCTCAACCTCTTTGGTTTCTTGTAAAACTAACAACTTGAACTGCTCAAACTTTTGATTGATTTGGTCTATCATTATTAAATAATCATCCACAGATTTATCAGCCCCAATCCATTTATAGTTAAGTTCAGTTTACTTAACTATTATTGAGTTGTCAATTATTGTATGAACACATTAAAAATGGAAATATTCTATTCTCCTTGATATTATTTTTTCATAGCCACTGCTCACTAATTGGTGAGCAGTGGCAGACAGTAAATTCACAACTAAAGGAACGTCGGGGCAACAAATGATTTTTGCGCGAAAGCGTAGCGCTAATGAAGTGCCAGAATATGTTCTTCAAAAGGATTACTATGATTATTAAAGCTCCTGATACTCTATTTAGTTATTGAATGGTCATCAATCGCTTGAACAGCTAGTTCCAACGCTTTAATCCTTCTTTCTAAAAGCGTTCTTTGGGGACTACCAACCTTTGACTTCATGTATATGTTCTCAATTGATGGTAATAAACCAGCGAGAACATTGCGCGCTACGGCTAAATCTTCTTGGGTAAAATGATGGGGGCTTTGACTCCATACATTTTCTAGCATCGCTAATCCAATGCAAACAGCTTTAAGTCGTTTCTTTACTAAAGTAGTATTTGCGCCTTTCTCGGTCATCTGAGACAAGGCATTTTCGAGTTTGCTGATTGTCGATTGTAAGGATTTTATTGATTCCAATTTTTCTACATTTGTTATGTTTTCCATAGTAGTACTGACCTTTCTTCATTTCTGAAATATATTCTTTGTTACTGAAAATCGTTAAAAATCTGATTTCACTCGCAATATTTTATCATAATTACACAAGGGATTCTCAAAACCTGGCCCAATTGAATAGCCTCCCCTATCCGTTTATTCACATCTTCAAGGGACTTCCTCGAATAGAGAATGAAGGAAACATTTCATATATAAAAACAAAAAAACGCCTGAATTTCCAAGCGTTTTTTATCTTCATTCAGTAGAAGACGCCTCCATCTAAATGTGATGAACTGAATGCGGATGTGGTTCCTTTTTAGAGGTGTTCATAGACCTACTGAAATAGATGAACTCAGTCTAAGAACGCCACGTCCTGTGGCAACGACTGAGTGACCAACATCCTGTTTGCCCAAGGCCTTCGGCGGATGTCACGGATTTTAAAAGGAATGAATAAAGGATGTTAGCCTAACACCTTCGCATCCTGCGAAAACGGCTAACTGTCCTGCATCGGTAAAAACTCTACGTCCTGTGGAATTACCGAAATGACCGACCTCGTGTCGGCCCTCGTGCAGGCCTGAGCACAATTCAAAATCCGGACGCATTGTTTAACTGCGCGAAAGCAAAGCGTCAGCGGCAAATGTTTTCTGTAGCGAACGCAAAGCGACAGCTACAATTACGCCAAGGCGAAATTGATTATTTCGCAGCTTTCGCATACATTTGTAATGCTTTCTTATCAATTTTTCCGACACTTGTTTTTGGCAATTCATCAATGACGATTATCTTTTTAGGGATCTTGTAGCGACCTAGATGCTTGTTACAAATTTCTTTGATTTCCTCTAATAAAGTTTCATCCTGATTCTGAAAAACGATAAAGGCCGCTACGATTTCTCCCCAATAATCATCAGCTACTCCAATGACCGCTACCTCATGCACTAGTTGATGGCGCAAAATACATTGCTCGACTTCTTGTGGGTACACATTTTCCCCGCCAGAAATAATCATCTCTTTACTACGACCGACAATATAAAAGTCACCATCCTCATCCATCATAGCTAAATCACCGGTTTTCAACCAGCCTTCATGCATGATTTTTTCAGTCTCCTGCTGATTATTCCAGTAAAAAAGAAACATATGCTTGCCTCTAACGAATAGCTCTCCCACTTCGTTGGGCGCACAGCTTTCTCCGGCACTATTCATAATTTTAGCTTCATTGAATTGCATACTTTTCCCCACGGTACCTTTTTTCAAACAGGCTGCCTCTCGAGAAATATAAAAATTATTGGGCCCCGCTTCTGTTAAGCCATAACCCTCTTTAAAAAATAGCCCCTTCTTAAAAAATGCATCGTAGATTGGATACGGACACGGTGCGCCTCCTGATAAAAATACATTCATTGATGGGAAGCTACTCTCCTTAAAGTACTCCGTTGCAATCATCGCTTGGTACATTGTTGGCACAAATAGTGAAATTGTAGTCTTATACTGATTAATCGCCTGAAGGGCGTTTTTTGCCTCAAATTTATCACCAATCACCACTGTACCGCCAGCCATTAATAGCGGTATACATAAAGCATTCAAACCGCCTGTATGAAACAACGGCATATAATTTAACGTACAATCACGATCATTCAAGCCCCAGCTAATAATTGTATTAATCGCATTCCAATTCACAGAATTAAAGGATAGGACAACACCTTTTGCCTTGCCAGTTGTACCCCCAGTGTAAATCATTAGCCAAGGATCATTCAGGTCTACTTCTCGGATGCTGAGAGTAGCCGCTTCACTCGCTATACGAAGTGAATGCATATTTTCTAAAGATACAGGGCAATTCATTTCTTCATCGAAAAGCAGTAAAGAAGGCGTAGCATCTGTCAAAATATCATGTAATTCCTTTGCACTCATACGCCAGTTCAGTGGCACGTAGATCAGTCCTCTTAATCCACATGCGAATAAGACAGCAAAAAGCTGGATGTGATTTTTCGCAAATACGGCAACACGACTTCCTGCTCGCAAGTTTTGGCACTCAAAAAAATGACACCATTTTGTGATTTCCACTGTTAGTTGCTGATAAGTCCATTGCTCCTGTGTTTCTAGGTTTACCAATGCGATACGTTTAGGTGTTAACGATGCACGTTTTAATATCCAGGATTGCTCTACAAACATTTTGAAAGCCTCCTTATCACATCATAATTGCTCCATCCACATGAAGCGTGTGACCGTGGACATAGGAAGCCTCATCAGATGCTAAAAATAAATAAGCATTGGCAATATCTCTAGGTGTTCCTAATCTTTGCAATGGCACGACAGAACGCATTTGTGCTAGCACATTTTCTGGCATATTTTTCACCATGTCTGTTTCTGTAAAGCCTGGAGCCACCGCATTAACGTTAATCCCCCTGCGCCCTAATTCCTTCGCCCAAGTTTTCGTCATGCCGACAATAGCAGCCTTTGTAGCAGCGTAATTCGTTTGACCAACATTGCCATAAACTCCGCTAACAGAGGATGTATTAATAATTTTTCCCCCTCCGGCGGCAATCATATGTGGAATGACCTCTTGCGTACAATTGAAAACACCAGTCAAATTCACATCAAGCACTTGATAAAACTGATCTTCCGTCATTTTTGTTAGCATCGCATCACGTGTAATACCCGCATTGTTCACTAAAATATCGACTCGGCCTGTTTGCTCTATGACTGTTACTACTAAGTTTTTGACGCTCTCTCTATCTGCAACGTCTACTTGCACAAATAATGCTTGATCCCCTAAATGTTTGGCTGCAGAAACCCCTGCATCCTCATTAAAATCTGCAATAACAACGAATGCACCCTCTTCAATAAACCGTTCCGCAGCAGCATAGCCAATCCCATTCGCGGCTCCCGTAATGATGGCAACTTTATTGTTTAAACGCATACTTTTTTCCTCCTATTTCTAAAAATGCTTCAATTTCAGATGTCAGCTGTGGTAAATCATCTATTAATGGGGAATGACCGCAGTTTTTTAAACTAACGAATTGTGCGTTTTCACCTAAATCGAGCATTAGTTCATCATTCATCCCTTCTGTTATTACGTAATCACGATCCCCTCTTAACACTAAAACTGGAATGGTAATTTGTTGTACTTCATGCGTGCCTTTTGCAACATCATGATCAACAGCACTTATATTGAAGACATTTAAGGCATGATAAACTTCCGCTAAATTTCGTTGTGTCAGCATATCCTCCACATATGTCAAATAGTGTTCTTGGCTAGGCTGTTTATGTGTGTAAATAAGTGCGTTCCAGACCGACTGTAAGCCATGCACATCTTTCGAATCATAGAAGCCTTGTACTAATTTTGTTTTAGATGTATCAACGAGTACTTCTTCATAGCTAAAAGCTCTTTTTAATGCCGCTTGATTGCCAGTACCTAAATCTGTGTAAAATGGGTAGCCTCTCGTAGATGCCGAGGCTAGTAAAATAAGCTGCTGACAATAGCCTGGATACTGTGCGACAAACTGCATACATACAGCTCCGCCCGTTGACCAACCAATCATGTCAAACTGCTGCAATTTAATCGCATCCACAAAAAGCTTCACATCATCACTAAAATCTTTAATCGCGGAAATTGGTTTATGATAAGATGAACTACCAAAGCCCCGTAGGTCCAGCGCATAAATTGTATATTTTTCATCCAACGCGTCGATTAGAACGTCCCAATGTTTGGATGATGTCATATTACCGTGAATCAATAATAAAACACGTTCTCCCCCTTGACGTTTACGATACGCAATCGTTTCTCCATTTGATAGCTCAACAGTTTTTAACATTGTATTTCCCCCTTATCCCCATCGAATCGTAATCGCTCCCCATACATAGCCAATCCCAGCACTAACAAGTGTGACGATGTCGCCATCATGAATACGGCCTTCTTCTAATGCTAGCTGCAATGATAATATTTGATCAATCTGTCCGATATGACCATACTCTTGCAAGTATATGGACTGCTTTTGCTTTAACCCAAGTTCTGATAAAATATAATCATGAGCAGATCTTTTCATGTGAAGCATTGCTAAATAGCCAACATCACCCTCATTGAATCCACTTTTCGCTAAAGATGTTCGAATTACCTTCAAAAAATTGCTTAAAGATTTTTGCTCTAAACGTTCCTTCATTCCAATTGGGTCAATCACATCGAGTTGATACAATTTATTTTCTAAATGAGAAGGCGTCAAAGGTTTTTTTGTACCGCCTACAGGCACGACTACATCCTCTGAGAAAGAACCATCCGTCATAATATCTGCCTCTAATAAATGATTTTTATCATAGTTTTTCTGTAAAAGAATAGCGCCTCCTCCAGCTGCTAAATTGTACATAAAGCGTGTTCGAGGATTGCTGTAATCGATAAAATCAACGTTTCGATAGCCACCAGCTAGGAGTACGGTATGAATGGAATCATCCGACGCCATTAAGCTTTTCGCTAGCTTTAGTGCCATAATGGTCGTGCCGCATCTTAATTGCACATCAAATGCCCAAGCATTTACAGCCCCTAGCTCCTCCTGCATTTTTATCGAGGCAGTCCACAAAGGGTACTCTTTATGCTCCTCTCCCATATAGATCACAACATCAATGTCCTTCGGGTCGATATTAGCCTTGCGTATAGCGTCCTGCGCGGCCCATATCCCCATTTGAACCGTATGATCGTGCTCACCAGGAATAGGCTTTTCATAAATACCCATTTTTTGTCGAATAACATCCTCTGGTATATTGGAAAGCATCGCAATTTCTTTTGACGTCATTTTCGTCTGTGGAATATAGATTCCTGTACTTACAATGCCTACAGTCATTCAAATCGCTCCTTTTCCTGCGACAGGGCAACCGATGATTGATTTATTCCTTTTCGCTTTAATCGCCATTTCCAAAACATCATACGTAAGGATCCAATAATTCCTTTTGGGAAAAAGATAACTGCTAAAATATAAAGAATCCCAAAGAAGATAATCCAACGTTCAAATATTGGATAATCACGAGCTAACCCTGAAAGTGCATGTTGTGCATATTCAATAACAGCCGATCCTAATAATGGCCCAACTAAAGTGCCGACACCGCCAATAATCGTCATTAATAATGCATCTAAAGTAATGTCCATTGTCATCACACTCGTATTGACAAAACGGAGTGACACAGCATATAAGGAACCCGCTAAGCTTGCAACAGTACCTGCGACAATTGAAGCAATCACTTTATAGTACAAAGTGTTGTAGCCTAATGATTTTGTTCGTTGTTCATTTTCCCGAACAGCAATTAAAATTCGACCAGTTGGTGAGTTCACGAAGCGATATAGCGCAATAAAAATAACGACTAAGCATGCTAGCACGAAGAAATAAAACGTCATTCGATCTCTAAATATTTCGGGTGCTCTAAACGTAAAGCCATCATTTCCATATGTAACAGAACGCCATTTTTCTACCACAACTAAAAATAGTCCTGAAAAAGCTAATGTCAGCATCGCAAAGAAATGACTTTTTAATCGAAGTGTTAGTAATCCTACTAAAAAGCTAATGAAGCCTGCTAGTAACATGCCGACTACAATCGAAAAGAAAAACGTTGAGAGCGTTGGCTCCATTTGTTTCAACATGACAGCGGTTGTGTATGCACCTAAACCAAAAAACATTGCATGACCGAACGAAACAATTCCTGTATAGCCAAGGAGAATGTCATAGCTCATCGCTAAAATACCGAAAATAAAGATTTGCGTTAATAAAATAATGAGCGTCCTTGAGTCATTGACGAAAGGGAGAAGCACTAAAATAGCTAACATGAGGAAAAAACATAGATGCTGCAATGAAAGCTTCATTTTCATGTTGATCTCTCCTTTCTCATAGCAAATAAGCCTTGTGGACGGAAAATTAATACAATAGCCATTAAAATCATATTGACCGCAAGCGATAACACTGGCACATAATAAGCCATAAAGCTACCTGCTAAACCTACTAATATAGCTGCTAATAGCGAGCCTGAGAAACTACCCATTCCTCCGATTACGACAACGATAAAACCTAAAATCGCATACTCCATGCCCATTTCTGCATAAATGACGCCTGAATATGGAGCCATTAACATACCACTAAGTGCTGCTAGTGCCGCACCAACCATAAACACATATAAAAACACTCGCTTTATATGAATACCAAGCGCCTGTGCCATCTCTTTATCCTGTACACCAGCACGAACGATGAGCCCGACCTTCGTCCTTTTTAGCATGTATTGGAAAATACCGAAAATGATAAAACCGACAATAATAATAAATAATCGATATTTAATAATAATAACGTCTCCAATTTCCCAGCTACCTGCTAAATAACTCGGCGTTTTCACTGCCACACCATTTGGACCAAAAGCAACTTTAATCATCTCCTGCAGCACGAGCATCAGCCCTAATGTAATTAAAATTTGTTGAATATGATTGCCGTACACAGGTGTAATAATTAATTTTTCAGTAATGAGTCCTAATAAAGCTCCCGTTACGATGGCACCTACAATTCCAATAAGAAAGCTCTCTGTGAACATATACGTAAAGATCCCCGCATAAGCCCCCCAAACAAATAAACCACCATGTGCAAAGTTCAAAACGTCCATTAATCCAAAAATTAACGTCAAACCAGCCGCCAGCAAAAAAATTAACATGCCGGTTGCAAGGCCATTAATGACTAAATTGACGAATAGCTCCAATAAAGTACACCCCCTTATCCGATTCCAAGATATCTTCGTTTTAATTCTTCATGATGGATAAGATCTTGCATTTTCCCTGAGTGAACGGTTCTACCATCATCAATCAATGTATACGTATCTCCAATTCGGCTCGCCATCATAAAGTTTTGCTCGACAAGAACGATGGTCGTTTGCTTTTTCATTTCAACAATGGCCTCCATTACTTTCTCTACCACAATGGGCGCTAATCCTTTCGAAGGCTCATCAATCAATATCAACTTACTATCATTGATAAATGCCCGTGCCATGGACAGCATTTGTTTTTGACCACCCGAAAGATGTCCACCAGCCTTCTTCCAAAATTTCTTTAAGTCTGGAAACAGCTCCAGTACATAATTTTGCCGCTCTAAAGTAGCTGTATCTTCTTTACGCATGGCTACTTTCATATTTTCCTCTACTGTTAAATCTGCAAAGATTCCTTGGTTTTCAGGAACATAGCCTATTCCTAACTTAGCTACTTTATAGGTAGGGTTTTTCTTAATAGAATGTGAGCGAAATTCAATCTCTCCCTTTGAGGCAGGTGTTAACCCCATAATCGTTTTTAAAGTGGTCGTTTTGCCTGCTCCATTTCTGCCAAGCAGTACAGTTACTTGCCCTTCCATTGCCTCAAAATTGACCCCCTGCAAAATATGGTATTGCCCGATATATGTGTGGACATCATTTAATTTCAGTAAGGTGTTCATCGTACAGACCTCCTAAATATGCGTTTTGTACGGTTTCGTTTTTCATAATGTCCTCTGGTGTTCCATCTGCAAGAAGCTGGCCATTAAATAGCACCATAATCGAATCCGACAAATCTAGAATCATATCCATCTTGTGCTCAATGAGGAGAATAGTTTTATCCCCTTGATTTTTAATCGTGCGAATCACTTCTAAAATCGTCGGCACCTCCTCTAAGGACATACCTGCCGTTGGTTCATCTAGTAAAAGAATTTCCGTATCAAGTGCTAACAGCATCGCAATCTCAAGCTTTCTCTTTTCCCCATGAGATAGCATTGTCGTGAGGGCATCTCTTTTATTGTCAAGCAAAACAAGTGTTAATAGCTCCTCCGCTTTTTCTGTAATTGCCTTGTAGCTTTTATAATGACGAAATAATTGATAACGAACTTTCTCCTTGGATTGCACAGCCAGACGGACATTTTCTAATACTGTCAGGTTCGGGAAAACATTCGTAATTTGAAATGATCGCCCTAGCCCCATGCGTGTTCTTTCAATTGCTGATTTTTGCGCAAGTGATTGCCCCTTAAAATAGACATCCCCGGCAGTCGGCTTCAACTCTCCACTTATTAAATTAAAGAAGGTTGTTTTCCCAGCTCCATTTGGTCCAATAATTGACTTCAAGTGCTTTTCCGGCATATTAAAATTCACATGGTCGACAGCTATATGTCCGCCAAAACGAATGGTTAAGTTTTCTGTTCGTAAAATGGGTTCCATCGTATTCTCCTTTCTAGTACTTCTAACTCTCTTCACCCATTCTCATATGAAAGTGGGTGAAGAGAGACAGAATAATAAAGCTTTCTGTCTCCAATTTCATTAATTCATAACCGGTGGGGCTGTTTCTTCAGGGCTAAGCTCACGAACTAGCACTGGTACCGGATAATCTACACCATCTTGCTTTTCTAAACGGATCGAATACATCGACTGTAATGCTTGATGATCTTCTTTTCGGAAAGTCATCGTACCCTTTGGTGTTTCAAATGACATCCCTTCCATAATGCCGATCAGTTTTTCCGCATCTGTATCACCCTCTGATTTTTTCAAAGCATCTACAATCGAGATGGCTGCAGACATGCCTCCTGGCGTAAATAAATCTGGAACGTCAATGAAGCGTTTTTTATGCTCCTCAACTAACCATTTATTCACATCATTTTGTGGTAACGTATGATAATAAACAGAGAACCCTTCCATACCAATTAATGGATTCATAAATTTCAATGCAATAATATCTGGTGCACCTGTTGAAATTTTAATGCCTTTTTCTTGAATTTTTAAATCGGCAATTTGATTCCACGGTGAGTTTGCACCAGCCCATACAACAAATAAATAATCTGGTTTAGCATCAATTACTTTTTGCAAATTGGACGTAAAATCAGTCGCTGCCGGATCTGCATATTCCTCTAAAACAATTTCTGCACCTAGCTTTTCCGCAGCCGTCTTAAAGGCTTTTACCCCGTCCAAGCCAAAAGAATAATCCGGCGCAAACGTTGCAATCTTTACACCTTTTCCCGCGATTGCTGCCGCTGCAGCATAAGCATCCTGAGAGGAATTTCGACCTGTACGGAAAATATATTTATTAAATTCTGAGCCCGTAATACTATCCGCTACCGCAGGCTCCACCACCATAATCTTTTCGTACTCTTCCGCAAGTGGTAAAACAGCAAGCGTATCACCTGAGCTAGAAGAACCTACTAAAAAATCAACCTTGTCATCTTCTAATAGCTTCGTCGCTTTTTGAACCGCAACCTCAGGCTTTGTTTCTGTATCTTCATAGACAACTTCAATTTTCTTACCGTTAACCTCCATCGTGCCGCCTGTAGCATATTCAATTCCTAAATCAAAGCCATGCTGCGTTTGTTTCCCATACGATTCAAGAGCACCCGTTAATGACGCAAGCACGCCGATTTTAATAGTGCCCCCATCCTCCTTAGTTCCTTTTGTGTCATCATCTGAAGCCTTATCACCTGTTGAACTATCCTTCGACCCATCCGAATTACAAGCCACCATCAACATCGTCAACATCAATAAAAGCACAAATAACCAATGCTTCTTCATCCCATATCCCCTTTCATAATGAACTAAAAAGAAAGCGCTTTCGTTGCTATGTAAACACTATATAAAACTCCAGTTACAAATTAGTTACAAGTTGTTAGGCTCATCACTTGAGCCTAACAACTCTGCGACGAAAGTGGGATTTTTACGGGGATGAGAGATTTATCGGAATAAATTAGTGATTTATCGGAACAATTTCAGGTTTTATCGGAATGTTTCAGCGATTTATCGGAACATTTTAGAAAATACAATGTAAGGTACTACTTTTTCTGCAACAACAGCAAAGCAGTTTTATTATATAAATTTCATATTAATTCATTAGTAATAATATATTATCCATATTGAAATCTGCTTTTTATAATGAAGATAGCACTTTTAAAAGGAGGGACTAGAATGGAGTTTAGTAAACTTGGCAATAGCGGATTAACAATAAGCAAGATTGCATACGGAAACTGGATAAATCATGGGGGTAAAGTAGATGAGGATATTGCAAAAGAGTGTGTTAAAGCAGCACTAGATGTCGGTATAACTACATTCGATACTGCTGATGTTTATTCAGAAACTAAAGCTGAAGAAGTACTCGGCAGGTCTTTACAAGGTATACGCCGGGAAAGCATTGAACTATGTACGAAGGTGTGCCATCCGACTGGGAATGGGCAAAACGATAAAGGTTTATCACGAAAACATATTCTAGAAAATTGTCATGCATCTTTGCGTCGATTACAGACAGACTATATAGATGTCTATTATGCACACAGATTTGATCCAACTACTCCACTTGAAGAAACGATGTTAGCTTTCGCAGATCTTGTAAGACAAGGTAAAGTGCT
The DNA here is from genome assembly GCF_042674095.1 of Lysinibacillus sp. NPDC056959. NCBI lineage: Bacteria > Bacillati > Bacillota > Bacilli > Caryophanales > Bacillaceae > Lysinibacillus > Lysinibacillus sp. NPDC056959. Next base: position 103,039 of record NZ_JBHURE010000005.1, read on the forward strand.
CTATGTAGGTGTTAGTGAGTGGACATCCGAACAAATCACCCGTGGTGCAGCACTTTCACGGGAATTGAATATTCCGTTCATCGCAAGCCAACCTCAGTATTCAATGTTGTGGAGAGTTATCGAAAGCGATATTATACCAACCTGTCAACGTGAAGGACTTGGGCAAGTAGTATGGTCGCCTTTAGCACAAGGTGTTCTCACTGGCAAATATTTACCTCAAAAACCGGTACCAGCCCAATCGCGTGCTAATTCTGCGGCTGGCAAACCATTCTTTAATAAACTTGCACAACGTTGGATGAACGACAATGTCCTCACTGCTATTCAGAAGCTTAAACCCATCGCACAAGAGATTGATCTTACCCTCGCTCAACTCGCAGTAGCTTGGGTACTACAAAACCAGAACGTTTCCTCAGCAATTATCGGTGCCTCGAGCCCAGAACAGGTAAGAGAGAACGCGCTCGCTTCTGGTGTCAAACTAGACATTGAAATTATGAATCAGATTGACAAAGTATTAGAAGGTTTCATTGAGTACGATCCGAGTAAAACAGGTTAATAATATTGTATTACCCATCCCCTTTAGGATGGGCTTTTATTTTTGGTGATTAAATTGCAAAATCGCATACATCTCTCTAACTACTGTTAAGAAATGATTTACTACTGCAGATTTTTCATCTTCTCTCCAACCAACATATAAGTTTACCTTTGGTGTAGTCTCTTGGATTTTTTTATAGATAACCCCAGGATGTTTATAACTTTCCACCGACGATGGAACGACAGAAACTCCCATTCCAGTTGCCACTAAATTAACAATCGTTTGCATTTGAATAGCTTCCTGAACAACATTTATACTTACACCATGATCCCAAAAGTAGCTAATAATTAAATCATAAAAATTTGGACCCATATGACGCGGAAACAAAATAAATGGTTCATCAATTAACAATTGCAGTGGTATTTCGGGCAATGAGGCGAAAGGATGATCTTGAAGTAAAACCAATCTTAAAGATTCTTCCGAACAAACTTCAGAAGATAATATCCCGTTGTTCTGTTTAGAACGAATAAATCCAATATGAATTTGTTTCTCATAAAGCGCTTTTAATTGCTGCTCGGTTGTCATTTCACGTAATATAAGATGGATTTTAGGAAAGCGTTCTCGAAATTTATTAAGAACTTCTATAACAATTTCTGTGGAATCGACAAAACCAATAATTAAACTCCCTATTTTCCCTTCAGCTGCGAGTTGTGTTTCTTTTATAGTTCTTTCTAATTGAAGCAGTGTTTGTTGAGATCCTTCTAAAAATATCTTTCCAGCATCCGTAAGTTCAACCATTCTTTTCGTTCGATGAAAAAGTTGAACTCCCAATTCTTCTTCTAATTTACGAATTTCTTGGCTTAAAGGAGGTTGCGCCATCCTCAGACGTTCTGCTGCACGACTAAAATTCAATTCTTCTGCCACCATTATGAAATATCGCATTTTCCTAATATCCATTTGATAACGAGGGCAAAGTCACTAAAGAAAGACTTGAGACTATAAAAATTGATATAGATTCCAATGAAGAAACTACGTGAAAAAAATTAGACAGAAAGAATCTCTTGAATTTATTGAGTTAGCGAATTCTTCAATCTATCAAAGTTTCATTCTGTCTGTCTTTTTAAAAATGTATTCAATCATTAATTTCCTCTACCCTATTCAACCATTCATGCATTAAGCTATTAAACAAAATCGCTTGTTCAATTTGCAAATTATGCCCAGCCTTATCTAAAATTGTGAAGGCTGCTCGTGGGAATTTATCTAAAATATCAAAAGCGTCCTTATAGCCAACCATTGAATCCTGTTTGCCCAACAAAAATAAGCAAGGTTTATCAAATGAAATTTCATCTACAGGAAAAGAAAAACGATAGCCTTTTTGGATTTTTTCTAAAAATTCCACATCTGCATTTTTTTGCCCTGCTAACACTTCATTCGTATAACGATGACAATTGTATTCATCCAATACGACTAGATGTGAGGTAAAATCCTCTAGTTCCTCTTTTGTTAATGTTGATATAAATTCATTATCCGCCGAGACAATACTTTGTTCAGGCACTGTTCGATTTTGTTTATCAGGAATAATTAACGGACAAATAAACGCAGCCCCTAATATTTGTTCATGATACTCTCTCATAATTCCTCGCACTAAATATCCACCATAAGATTCTCCTACCAATAAATAACGTTCGTTTGGTAGTAAGTCGTGTATTAGTTCTACAACGGCCTCTAGCATTTCATCTGAGTCATGGATCTTTTCATAGTCCGTCGTCTTGCCCATTCCTGGAAGGTCAATATAAATTCGTTTCCAACCTTCCCTTTCGGCAAAAACAGGTTCCATACATCCCTTCATTAATCTATGATCTGGCGAATAGCCATGGAGCATTACGATTGGTGTTCCGGTTCCAATCACTTCATAGTAAATATTCGCTTTACTTACCTTACAAAATGACATAGTAGTTCCTCCAATTATTATAAAAATTGTTGATTAATACACATAAATGTTCATCAAAAGTTGTTATGCTTTTTCCTTGAAGGAGCTAGTTGATTGGAGCGGAGACTGGAGACTCATCGGACGCCCCCAGGAAGCTTTGCTCTGTGCGAATGCGTAGCGACAGCAACAACAATTGTTTTATCTGTGCGAAAGCGAAGCGGCAGCTACAAAGCGCCCAGTGGGAACGGAAATCCCCCTAAGTCATAGATGCCCAAAAATAACCAATTTACATAATATATACTAGCCCATTATCAAATCATAAACAATCATCGTCGATTCCATCGGTGTTGTATTTAGTTCCCTTTTTAATTGCTGCACACATTTTTCATACCATTTTAATGCAAGGGAGCGGTTTTGTAATTGATAGTAACTATACATTAACAAGCGATAGCCTTCTTCCCATAATGCATCTTCACGAATCATTCTTTCTGCATAAAAAATAGCTTGCTTATAGTTTTGCTGCCTCGTCGCATTTTGTGCTAATCTTTCCAGAACTTCAATATACAATGATTGGAGCTTTTCTCGATCCTGTATAAGCCAATCTAACTGCTTTTTTTCAGCATAAAGTGTATCCGTATAGCTTGTTTCAGCAAGATACAACCACTCGTTTGACAATTGTGGCTCAAACTCCTCCATCCCTAATTCATAAAAATAGAGAAAGCGCTCGATATCGATTTGCAGAAATTGTGTATGCTGCAATTGATACATATTATTTTTCCGCTGAATGAAAAAGCTATCTTGACGCGCATTTCGATTAGGCTCAAGAACCTTTAATAACGTATTCAAGACAACTTTAAAATCTCGATCGAGTGAATCAACATTTCGCTCTGGCCACAGCGCCTGTGCAATCTCTTCCTTCGGCGTAAAACGATTGCGATGACAATATAAATAGACAAAAAGCTCCTTCGATTTATCGCGCTGCCATTCTTTATCCTCAAGCTTTCGATGATTTCTTGTTAAATTTAGACTTCCTAAAAAATTCACCTGCATTTCCTCATCAGGATAGATGATATTGTTCTCAACCTGAAAATAGCTGCGCATCGTCAAAATAGCGGCATTTTCCCCATTACACTTTCTACTAAATTGTAAAAGCTCATAAAAAATAATCCCATTCGCTGGACCGAGAATGGTTTTCCTTTGTAAAAAGTAGTCATAGCCATTTGCGATGCATAACTGTGCAAACTGCTGAAAATAATGATTGAATTGTTGCGGTTTATTTTCTTTGAAAGCAATGACAGATTGAAAGAATAGTACATGCATTACACCATTTTGATCACCACAGTCGTGAAATAATCGCTGTGCCTTTATTAATAATTGTCCGGCTCGTTCATATTCATGATGAGAAAGAATGATTTTCACCTCAGCAATTAATATTAGAGCGGTCATCCATGCGTCTTGTACTTGCTCTGTTTCCTGTAAGCCAAGGGCTATATATTTTTTAGCTGAGATCATATCACCTTGCGCATGTTTGACAATTGCTAGTCCCATGTAAGGTTCGGCTTTTACGCGAGAAATATTAATAGTATTCATTAATGTAAGAGCTTTCTCATAAGCTTGGCAGGCTCCTTGATGATCAGGAAAATCCACTAATAGGTAAGCATGTGCTTTGCGAATATAGCCAACAGCCTCAATAAAAACCGATTTTTCACGTAGCCCCCTACGAATTCCATGTTGGGCGGCATACCATGCATCCTTCCCCTGCCCTAAAAGCGCATAGACAAATGATGCTAGCAGCTCACTCTCTCTATGTGTCGCGACAAGCTGTGGTGGTAATTCCAATCTCTTCGTCAGCAATTCCTTCGCTTCTAGTAGCTGTCCTGTTCTTAACAATATTCGAACATCGACATTTGCTCTTTGTAGCACGTCCTCCGTTAAAGCAACCTCATCGGTAAATACTTGTGCGCCTTTCGCCTTCCCTAGATTCACAAGATTTTCTGCATACTGACGTTGCAATTCGAGAAGTTCCTCTTTGTTTAACGGCGTATGATTCGCTAACTCTAAAGCCTTCTTTAAATGTGGCTCTGCCAATGCTGGCTGAATTGTATCGAGATAAATATGTGCTAAACCTGCCTGTGCTTTTGTCATAAAGAGATAATCATTTTTACTTTTTGCGATGGTTGCACAATTTTCATACGACTGCTTCGCTTTTTCATAGTAAGCACGATAGCGATGGCACTCACCTTCAAAATAATACAATTTATAATATTCCGATTTTTCATAAGCTGTAAATCTGTTTATCTTTTCTAATAACCACTCAAATTGCCCGGCACGGACTAGACTTTCAGCATGATTTTGTAATAGCTCCCCACAAAAATCCTGATCATTCGTTTTAAATGCGTGATGAAGAACAGCTTGAATATTGTTTTGTTTTACATAATACAATGCTGCTTGTTTATGCAATGCAACATACTGGGAAGCATTTTGTTGTGGCCACTTTGCCTCTAAAAATCGACTAAATAAGGCATGAAAACGATACAAACCATCCTTCGTGATTGGTTGAATAAATAAATGTCGCTGGACAAACAGTTTTAACACCTGTGCAATTTCCGTACTATAAAATTGCGATATTAACTCTTCTGAGAAAGTGGGGAAAATCACCAGCTTTAATAATACCTCTTGCTCAAATGCAGACATCTTAAGATAAACTTCCTCCGATAAATAAGCGAAAAGATCATTTGTAGAAATATTTAACCAATGAGTTAATGTCTCATTGTTCCATTGCTCAGCTAACAAAGAAATACTAATTGCCCAGCCCTCTGTAATTTCCACAACCTTAGCTATTTCATCCTCTGTTAAATGCACCTCTGCATAATCCTCGAAAAAAACAGCGATCTCCTCTGAGGAAAATGCTAATTCTCTTTCTGCAATAACAAGTAATCTCATTTGTAGCTTTAATCTCCTCGAAATATCCCAATTCGGCATCGTTCTAGAGGCAATGATAAAGTGAACATTCGGTGGTGAAAACTCAATTATTTTTTCCATCACATAATTTATATGAAATTCATGGTCAACGAGATGGTAGTCATCGATGACAATTAATATTGCTTCTTCGATTTCACATAAACTATTGACAAACAGCTTAAACCAACGATTAAGTTCTTCAATTTTAGGAAAACGGGATAATTGATTCCAAGCATCAAATTCTTGGCCAAAGCCCGGAACAATTCGTGTGATACTAAAAAATAAATGCCTTAAAAACGGCAATATATTATCATCTTCCTCCGACACACTATACCAGGAAAATTTGCTTGATTGTGCATGTAGAAATTGTGTAAGGATTGTTGTTTTGCCATATCCAGCTCCACTATGAATAAGCGTGCAACTATGGTCTAAGCTTTTATTTAATGTTCTCATTAATGTTGCTCTACTAATACAATGATTAGACGGACTCGGTGGAATACATTTTGATTGAATAATAATGTCTGTCGTCATTTAAGTGATAACCTCCCCATTCAACTGGTTATGTAAGGTTACAATTCTTCAGAGTTAAAATCTTTTATGAGTTCCTCATAGTAACGCGGGGATGCTCTTATGAAATCTTTACATTTATATATCGAATAAAAGCGAAAACTCACGTATCGCAATTGTTGCTGAGACAAACCACGAGTGGAGTTTTCGCTTGGTACTTCAAGTTTATCAAATTGATTTTACCGTTACCAACTTTTTTTCAGTTTCCTTACTATCCGATGAATAATCAATATTATTTATCGTATTTCTTAAACTCAGGAGTTTCCATTAATCTTTGGAAAAAGATATCTTTAGCTTCCCTATAGGCATCCATTGATTTGTCTTCGTACTCTTTCTTCAATTCATCATATGCATCGCGATATTTATAATTTGCCAATAAAACGTCTCTAAATTTCCAAAAGAAATCAAACTCAGAATCAATTACAGTTAATTGAACCCCTAAAGGAGGATTACTTGTATCATCTTTAAATGCCCTAAATGTAGCTGTTTTAACACTTTCATCATTTCTTTCATATAAATTTGATAGAAGTTCTACGGCTTTCGAAAATTGTTCAGCATGAACACGTACTTGGATATCTAAATCACCTTTAGTCATGCAATTAGGGATTGCTGAACTACCAACATGCTGGATATCAGCCTCTGGTAGTAAATCTTGTATTTTATTTGCGTGAATCAAAAAAGATTTCTCAGCATTTTTATGAAATAGTTCACTATTAAAAAAATTCACTTTTTCCATATAAAACTCCCCACTCTATCATTTTCATACTAAACAACTTGGTAAATATAACCAAAACAGCTCTGTTGTATGTGTAGAAATTTATTTGGTGCTTTATCCTTTATTTTACCATCATAGACCAATTTTACCTTATCGCCAATATGAAATGTTTGATCTGGATACTTCACAAGATTTACAATCACTACCTTCAGTTATAGTCACATAACCTAGGCCTTTTTCTCCTCAATTACACCTGTAAAAGTTACTTTTACTTTGAATACATATTGAACGGATTAATCAAAATGGATTCTGATTCATATTTTGTTTTTCCATAGATATGAAAACCTTTGCTATACCGCTATTTAAAAGATTGTAAATGTAAACTAATTCTGCGTTTTCATATTTATCAAAGTTTGAGTAAACTTGACTGACTCTTCCCACTGGGGAAAATGACTTGAATTTTCGAACCAAATGAGAGTTTTTTGTGATATGAAAAAGGGTTAATTTAAAAATATATACAATAAATATGAACCGATGATTTGTATAACAATTTACATAAAGTTACCGATTGTTGAGTCGTTAATTTCGTCAACCCAGCTTTTGATGGTGCTTTCATTTAAAGTTTACCTAAATAGTGATTTAACAAAATGAATTGCTAAATTTGAAAAACCCGATTATCAACTAAATGATAATCGGGTAGTTTAATAGGTTAAAATTATAAAAGTCCTTTACGTAATTCAGCAGCTGATTTTGGTGATAACAGACCGAATGGGATATCGAATACTGTTTTAGCACCTTTGTCACCAGCTTGGTTTAAGCGATGTGCAGCACGTGCAAAGGCCACTAGAACACTAGACGTGAAGTTTGGATTACTTTCAAGTTTTAATGAGAATTCAAGAATTTGTTTTTCGTTAGCGCCGCTTTCTCCACTACGAATAACGAACCCACCGTGTGGCATGCCTGTGTGGTTTGCTTTAAATTCCTCTTCAGAAATAAAGTTTACAGTTGTGTCATACTCATCAAAATAGTTCGGCATCGTCACAATTTCTTGTTCAACTTTCGCACCATCTGCACCTTCTTCAAGAACTACCCAGCATTCACGTGCATGCTTTTCACGCGTTGTCAGCTCAGGATTTTCACCGTTACGAACACGGTCTACTGCCTCTTGAATTGGTAATGTGTATTGTACCGCATTTTTAACACCTTCAATGCGACGCACTGCATCTGAGTGACCTTGACTTAAACCGTCTCCCCAGAAAGTGTAAGTTGTGCCTACTGGTAGAACTGTCTCCCCGAGTATACGATTTAATGAGAATAAACCTGGATCCCAGCCAACTGAAATGACGGATACTTTACCAGACTTTTGTGCCGCTGCATCTACAGCCTCGAAAAACTCAGGAATTTTCGCATGAGTATCAAAGCTATCAATTGTATTAAACCATTGTGCAAAGTGTGGTCCTTGCTCAGGTAAATCTGTTGCTGAGCCACCACATAAAATCATTACATCAATGTCATTTTGGAATTTTTCAGCATCATCTACTAAATATACGCTTGCATTACTTGCAATGTTTACAGTTGAAGGATCGCGACGTGTGAATACCGCTACTAACTCCATATCTGGATTTTGTGAAATAGCATACTCTACACCGCGCCCTAAATTTCCATAACCTACAATACCTACTCGAATTGCACTCATTAAAAATTCCTCCTCACGATTACGTGACTATGTGAAGTCCTTCACGTTAAATCTACTTACAATAATACGTTGTGTTAGGAAAATTCACAATAGTTTGAGTACGAGTTTTTCTCTTGAAATCATACAAGTTTTCTATGATTTCTATTCGTAAATGGCATGAATACGGTTACATATTTAACTTCTTTCAGCGAATATACAAACATCCGCTGAAATAGAGGAACTCAGTCTAAGAACGCCACGTCCTGTGGCAACGACTGAGTGACCAACGTCGTATTGGCCCAAAGCCTCCGGCGGATGTCATGGAAATCGGAAAGGAGTTCACATAGGATGTTAGCCTAAAATCATCGCATCCATGCGATAACGGCTAACTGACCTGCGTCGTGCAGGCCTAAGCACAAAGCCGATTCCGGACGCAATTATGCCGAGGCATAATTGATTAACTAACCTTTAAGTTTTCGTTAAAGCCTTGTAAATGAAGACTTTTTCCACCGCATGTCTTGTACAATAAAACTAACGACAAAGGGGGCATGTTGAATGAAAGGTAATTGTTATTCGCCAAGCACAACATTGGAACAAGGAGAATTACTTACTCGTCCATTCCGAAATGCACAAAAATCTGCTACAACTCACATTGAAACTGAGGTAAAGCACAAAAAGATCCCACACAACACACACCAATGTTTAGGGGTTATACCTTTTGGCGTTACGGAAGAAACCCTAGTTACATCTATACAAAGGGTCAATGAGATTAACTTCTACCATGGAGGCAAAGAGATCGCGCGCTGGTTGGTTAAAAAATGTGAATATAATAAGGCTAGGACTGACTAAAACTGAGTTACGTTTCCTTACTTCTTCAGCATAGGATCGAAGTCCCCTAATCATTTGCCTTTTTTGGGACAATCTATATGCAAAAAGTTACATTTAACTAGTTCTTCGCTATGTTTTAGGGGTGTAATTGTAAAGGAGTAAAATCGGAGAATCAATATATATTATGAGAATTTTAGACTTGTTAGGAAATAGTAGCTTATGCCACTACATAATTGCGTCCGGAGGCTTTGGGGCAACGGATGTTTTTCGCGCGAAAGCGTAGCGTCAGCAAAAGGTTTTTAATGTGCGAAAGCGAAGCGATAGCGTGATGTTGGTCACTCATTCATGTGTTGTTGTTGCACAGATAAATTGCCACAGGACGTGGCGTTCTTTGACTGATTCCTCTATTTCAGCGGATGTTTGGACAACTGCTGAAAATTAAATTAAACCTGAATATATCTCATCTTCAATAGAAGTAAGTGACTTCTGTACCTATCGCTACTCTTTCGGTACAAAAACATTTTACTGAAGAATTAAAATCCTGACTTCTTTTCAGAAGACTAATGCCGAAAAAAACTTGCTACCAAGCTTTTTTCGGCATAACTTGTATTTTCAAAACACTATTGAAGCATAATTGTTACATTTAAGAGGGAAGTCATTTTTTACTTATTTATTGTCTTTTATCGATAATATTGACTCTTTTTTATTTCTTTTACTGACACTCTTAGCTTCCAAAGCTCTTTAGCTAACAGAAATACTTCTTCATCATCGCCATCTTCAATCGCAATTTTTCTTGCTTTAAATAGAGCATTCGCAGCGGGTGATAGATCAGGACAATCTACTACCCACTTTTTAAAATCTTCTTTAAATAGCTCACTCTCACTCCAAAGATAATCATGTTTTAAAAATGCAGCACCCACTGTATTTTTATTAAGCTCTTGTTTATATCGGAAAAGTTCTTTCTCATCATTACCTAATAATACTATTTGCTTGCCATCCATAAATACGAGTGAGATATCTTTCTTTTTTAAGTTCATTTCATCATTTCTAAGTTTTAAAATAATTTTCTCATCGTCTATTGTCATTTCTAAACTTTCATGAATAGAAAAAAAAGTGATTGCAATTCCCGCCACCAAACCAAGTGCCATTGTGATGAAACCTACCCATGCTCCATGATAAGATGCAATAAAATTTAAAGGTCCTTGAAAAGGTACCCATGGTAAAGTACTAGCCCATTTAGCAATACTCGGAAGAAACCATCCTAGCACTAAACCGATAAGTGGGAAACCAAGCCACATAATAACTTTATCAGTTTTTGAAAAGTTTAATATTGTATGATTATTACTCATTAAAGTCCACCCTTTTAAAAAAATACTCTAGTAATGGCTTTTCTTTATTTTGCCATAACATTTTATTGAATAACGCTAATAAAGTTGTTATTTAAAAACAACACAAACTTTCTACTATGATCCTCTCTAATAATTTCTCCGCGTATATTTATTAATATGTAATTATGTTTAAAAATTATATACCTCCAAAATCTAGTTGAATACGAAAAATGATTGAGCTTATCCATATTGTTCACTCAATCTTTTTTCCAAAACTCGTTATTTTCTCTTTTATACACTATTTTAAAGAATTTTCACCAGACAATAGTAAATAATACCATTTATTGAGGTTGACCGTCAAAAAAGGTTTTTTTTATTTCCCAATCACATTGTTTTCGTGAAATGATTTGGACAGCTTATATGACCTTTAACAGCAACTATATTCTTTCCTCATAGTATTTCCTGAGCCAATTCGGAAAGACGCTCTTCATTAATAATGTGATAGCCATCCTTCTTCTTCTCTAAAATTTTTTCTTCGCAAAATTGTGCAAGTACATATAATAAATGCCGATAGGAAACCCCTAAATATTCACAGATTTCAGTATGCTTTTCTTTATAGACTCCTTGATCTGACGAAAATTGAATAAAGGCAGCAAGTCGATTTTCAAGTGGAAATGCTTGATTTTGTGTATATTTTGACGTCATTTTGAACGCCTTTTCCCCTAAAAACACACAAAGTTTACGTAAAAATAGTACATCCGTGAGTAACTTTTCTTTGCAGGACTGTTTAATCGAAAAACAAATCGTCTCGGTTACTGTCTGAATCCCCTTCGTATATCTTGCCTCATTAAGCAACTCAATTTCCCCCATAAAAAGTGGTGCCTCCAAGTAATCGATAAGCGAGACCTTGCCATTTTTGTGTGTCATGTATAGCTTCGCCTTTCCTTCGATCATGTAGTATAGCGTATTTGGAAATGACCCTTCTTGAAAAATCCATTCACCTTTGTCAAACTTACATATTTCTAAAAATGGATCAATTTCAAAAGAAAAAAAATCATCTATTGGATATTTATCGAGATAGTATGAACGTTCTTCAGCTACCAGTATTTGCATTTTTTACTCTCTCCTCCGAAAATAATGTGAGATATCTCACATTATTGTATCGATGAACGTGCTATTATTCAACATAGTTAATGGAGGTACGTAATTTTATGAACAATCAACGATGGCTTTCTCAAAATTTCTTTGCATTTTTCTTTACATGGGGTATTTTCTTACCTTATTGGACTGGTTGGCTTGTAGATGCCAAACATCTTACTGTTTCACAGGCTAGCGTCATAATGGGCTGCGGTCTTTTAGCACGGGCTATTTCAAATCTCTTTTTCTTCCCGACGCTTGCAAAATATGTGAATAATAAACGACTCACTAGCATTCTAGCAATAGGTGCCCTAATCACAACTTTACTTTACATACTAAGCACGGGCTTTATCTCGCTTCTTATTGTTACCCTTTTATTTAGTATATTCTATCCAGCACTGCTACCTGCCGTTGAAAGTAGTGCGGCAACGCTCGTACAGCATGGAAATGTACACTATGGCAAAAGCCGCTCCTATGGTTCCCTTGGCTTTGTCATTGCAGTATTAATCATTAGTATGCTGACAGGTGCATTTGGTAATGACATTATCTTTTGGAGTATGGTGGTCGGCCTGATCGGTATGCTGTTGATGCAGCAAATGGCTACTCCACAAGAGTTACTCATTGTACCGACGAAAGAACAACGTGCAAAATCGTTGTCGATGAAAACATTATGGACTATTAAAGGCTTCCCTATTGTTTTATTAATCGTAATTCTGTTGCAAGGCGCACACGCTTCTTATTATAGCTACGGCTATATATATTTAGGTGATTTACATGTCGATCCATTTTATATGGGGATGATTATTAACATCGCCGTTATTTGCGAAATCTTATACTTTATGAAGGCTGATACACTATTTAAAAAATGGCGCTCATCTTCCTTATTACTTTTAGCAGCAAGTGGTTCATCTTTACGTTGGTTACTCATTTACTTATTCCCAAATGTGTGGGTATTTATCGCTTCTCAAACATTACATGCATTATCTTTTGCTCTTGCGCATTACGCTTTTATCAGCTATTTAACTAAAGCATTGCCAAAAGAGCAAATTCCAAATGCACAAGGCATTTACTCTGCATTAGCAATGGGATTAAGTACAGCTATCCTTACATTTTTAGGCGGCTATTTATACGAAATTTCTCCTGGACTATCATTTGCAGCAATGCTTATTTGTACTGTTCCAGCAATCGGTATACTGCTTACTACTAGAAATAAATATCAATATTAAAATAAGCAGGTGAGAAAAAAATCTCACCTGCTTTTCTATATGCTCACTTTGGATAATATGAAAACCCAGGATATTTCACGACTGGCCACTTTTCCTTCCTTAATACATGTAGAAGTTCAGGTCCAATATTTAAATTACTTTGTACTAGCTCAGATGGAGTAAGAGCCATCCATTGATTTAGCGAAACATCCTGAAATCTATCACTTTTAAACATTTCAAGGAACCATAATGTCTCCGTACCGGTATTCTCAACGTAATGACCATTTGCAAACGGCACATATCCAACATCTCCGGCACGATAATCAAATGTTCTAGCCACACCATTTGCCGCAAACACTGTCATACGCCCTTTTCCTTGTAGATAATATTGCCATTCGTCATTATTCGGGTGCCAATGCAACTCTCTCATTGCACCAGGCTTAATCTCGACAAGGGCTGCTGCGATATTTTTAGAAATAGGAAAATTAGTGGAGTCTACAATTCTGACACTTCCTCCAGGAGTTTTAATAGGCGTTTGTGCAAGCAGACGATGCTTGAAAGTTTGCGGGACTGTGCCATATGGTGATTGTACTTTTTGTGTGTCTAGTGGTCCTGGAACCTTATCTTGATAAATATAGACTTGTTCTTTCGGGATATGTTGAAAAGCGCTCTTTGGAACGCCAAAATTAGAGGACAGCACATCTTTAGGCGTATGAGCAAACCAATCAGAAATTGAAAATGTATTAAGATCTGAGAAATGCCCATCGTCAAATACTAGTAAAAATTCACAGCCATCTTCAAGACCCTGTATGGAATGTGGAATACCTGGTGGGAAATACCATAAGTCCCCCGGTCCTACATCAGCAATAAAATTACGCCCATTTTGATCGACCGCAGTAATGCGTGCATGGCCAAGAAGCATATACGACCATTCTGCTTGTTGATGCCAATGTAACTCACGTACCCCACCTGGTGTCAAACTCATATTGATACCTGCCAATGTCGTAGCAATAGGCAGATCACGTACAGTAATTTCTCGAGACCAACCACCATGCTTTAAAACCATATGCGTATCAGAAAAAGAGAATTTTAAATTTGGTACAAGCCCAGCATCTGTTTTAGGAGGGACGAGCAAATCAGGATTTTCTAAATCCCTCATAATATCTCTCGGCCCTTTATCCACCCCACCTGCACCATCTTTCCGAATAGGCTGTGGAACATAAGAATAGCCCTCTGGCATGTTCTCCAATGGTTCACCTCTTCATAAATAATCATTATTTAAATATGTATGATTCTTTACTAGAATTATTCTTTTATCAAAAGGTTTCGCGATTTTTTTACATATTTAACCCCGTCCTAGATTTACGAACGGGGTTACGTACTTGAGCTATAATCGCTTTTTTCAATCATGAAATTAGGCTTTTTCTTAAAATTGCTAGTACTCATCAATTATAGTCTAACTTTAACCTCAGTGCCGTCCTTCGCTTTGACATCCACTATCACGATTCCCTTATAATTTTTCAGTTCCTTGACGATAGGCTTTAGTGTATTTTTATCTATTATAGGAAAAGTAAAGTCTATTTTTTTTCTTTCGAAAGGCTCTTTTGTCCATTTGTTTAAATTTCGTTGCAAAAGTTTTGAGGACAAAATTGAAATAACAATGTTTAATATAGCATATGGCATTGGGATGTTAAGCCGATAACCTTTTGTTTTCACTTTTACATGCATCATAAGCAAATCACTATTCAATGATGACCGAAACGGTATCCCCGTTTGCCGATTTAATATCAACAATTTGGCCATCTAATTCGTTTTCAATTGCTTCAATAATAAGGTTTATATCAATATCTTTAACGTATTTTTCCGCTTGAGGAACACTCGCTGCAATGCTGTGTCCAGCCAGTAATACTACCTTGACAAGTTTTATAGGTAAATTAACCATGACGTTATCATTTTCAGCTGATACAACACGGACTTTTAAAGTTTTATCTAAATATTTAGTCGGCTTATCATTACTTGTTTCTTCTTTTTCCTTTAATACTTGAATCAGTTCTGATCCTTGTTCTGCATCAATCTTTCCGTCTTGAACCATTGTTAATACTTTTGCAATTTCCTCTTTCATGATAAATTCCTCCCTATTCTTCTTTTAAAAGCTTAATAGCTTCTTCTGGTGTAATCTCGCCATTTTCCAGCATAGTGACAACTTTTTTCTCGTCTACTTCATTTTTCTTCTTTTGCTCATATCCAAGGGATGAGATAATGTCTGTTAGCTTGCCTCGAACCGTTGGATACGAAATCCCCAGTTCCTTTTCCACCTCTTTGATATTCCCTCTGCAAGTTAAAAATACTTCTACAAAATGAAGCTGATCCTTTGATAAAGATGCCAACTTAGATAATTCAAACTCATTTTCAATCGTTGTGTGACAATGAGAGCACTGCAACTTTGTAATTTTCAATATTTTACTGCAAACAGGACAATTTGTGATAACTTGATAAGCCATAGTGAACTCCCTTCCTTTTAGTTGATTTGATTATACAACAAGGAATTAAAAATACAAGTAATTAAAATTAAACTTTTTAATTATAAAAATAAATATTATTAAGTTGTTGTTTAAAATTATCAATTCTTCATTTCCGCTCTTAATGTGAATTAACTTAAGACTATATATTTTAACTCCGTCCAGCATTAGGCCAACAAATGTCTTTTGCGCAAATAGAAGCGGCAGCGGCTGACGATTGAACACCTATTAAAAGAAGATAAACAAAATTTGATCCCTATCTAAGAAATTCTCTTCAATAACGGCCATTCTTCCCGCTACAATATTATGGTAAAATTTTTTTGTTCTAAATTTTTCAAGAAAAGGAGGCAAGATATGGAGCATATAAAAGAAAAACAAAAAAAGGCAAAGAAGGACTTTAACCCAAAGGATGCTGTTTTTGTATTCTCTTCTTTTACATTCATTTGTGTGGCAGTCATTTTTGTTCTTATCGTTTATGAAGTATTCATGATACATAATTTCCTATCATTTGATCAGCCATTCAGGATGATCCTTAATATAGTTCTCTCTTCATTCTGTCTACTTTTGTTTGGCGTAATCTTAACATTGTATATTCCTTCGAATTACATGGACGAAACTAATAAAAGCTATCAAAACTATTCGTTGTTAACTATCTCTTCCTTTATGTTTATAGCAGCATTATTTGAATAAATGTTCTTTAGAGGAATTGTTCAAAATTCGCTTCTATTATTTATAGACCAACAATGGATTACCATTATCATAACAACTTTATTGTTCTTAGGGATGCATACTCAATACTTTAAAAAACCGATTATGTTAATCAATATCGCCGTTCCAAGTCTAACTTTCGGTTGGATTTATTTTGAAACAAACAATATATTAGCACCATTTCTTGTGCATTTTCTGATGAATCTCGGAATGACATTATTATTCAAATACAATTTAATAAGTATGAAAAGTTAATTTCCCCAAAACATCACTCCTCGAGGTGTGATGTTTTTATTCTTTATGACGTCTTACTAGTGTTTCAACAACGCACTCAGATTATCGTCAAAAAATTGTAAATCTTGCCTTCACATGCACGTTTTGGACAGTTTTGATATAGCAGAGTCAATACTTTAGATGCAGTTATGAATATGAACATTTTATATTCTTCTAAACAGTACATACATATCTTCCCCATTTGTTTGTTCACCTCAATTATGTTTTTCGACAATAAAAAAGAACACAATAAGATTTTTGAACCTTTTGTGGCTCATTTGTCTTAGTGTGTTCTTAAAATACATTATTTATTTTTAATTACGAAATGCAGATTATTGAATGCCTCCGTTAAATGGCCAAAATAAAACATTAATACCGTTCTTTGTTCCGATAGAAAGATAAGCTTCTTTGCTTTTACCGTCCCCATCTACTACTACATAATATTGACCAGCTTTGTAAGCATACAGTAAAATAACTCTTTATCAACAATTTGGTCCATGTTTGACTTATATAATAATGTATGGATTCTTTTGTTAGGCTTTCGAGGGGCTTCCATATATTTTTAATCTGACTATATCTATTCATTAAATAAACGGTAGACAAACTTTCGATTTTGTCTACCGGCTTATCTACAATAAAATAACTCCTTATAATTGACGTTCTAATAGCCAACTATCATGTAACCATTTTTCTGTTAACCGACCACCTTTCCATTTAATGTCTTGCTCAAATGCCATTATATTTCCATCAGGACCGACGATGACCCATGCCCATGAATCATTCTCTGGTACATAACATTTATATTTCATGCCTGTAAGCGTTAAAGCTTCTTTATTTACTTTAATATCTTCATCATGAGGGCGAATCCACTGATTTTCTAATTGATCAAATAATCCACTTTGAACTTTGTTCAGAAACACTTGAACAATTTCCTCTGTTCTTTTTTCAGATGGAAGCTGTTGATTGGAAGCAAAACGTTGATCCATCCATGTAATTCCTATGATTTTGTGACTTTCTTGTTCAACTGTAAAGGAATAATGCTCTCCCCCTAGCCCATTATTGTCTAAATTTTCTTTTTCATAACGGAAAACGAAAACATCTACATCATTCTGTTTGCCACTACGAACTTCTTTGAAATGGTATCCTTCAGGAATATCTATCACCTCTAGAGCTTTATCTAGTGCAATTTGATATGTTTCTTCTTCATTTTTCAATTCATGTTGTTGCATTTTCTTCACCTCGTAATTAGATTTTTGATTAATAGCAAAAGTCACAACAATAACAGTAATGGCAGCAATGGAAACACTAGTAACTAAAATTCGAATACGTTTCAACCGTTTATTCCCCTCTTTCTAGTATCTTATTTTTTTAGGTTTAATGAAAAATGAGACAAACAGCCCTATTCCAATAAGTACAGCAAAAGTTTCAAATGTTAAAAAATAATTTCCTGTTTTCAAAAGACTCATAGCAATAATAGGAGCTAAAGTGGCACCGATGAACAAAATAAATGTGTAAAGTGCTACAGCCATTCCACGGCTCTGTCCCCCTAACTGACCTACAACAGTAATCAGTGATGGTACCGTCATTGAAATTCCTGCGACAAAAACCACACTCATAATAACTAGAAAGGCCAAGTTCGAGCTTATTCCAAGAATAGTAAGACCAATAACCGCAAGCAATAAACCGCTTCGTATTACATTGTAAATACCGAATTTCTCCACCAATTTTCCTGAAAATGGTGAGAGCAGCATTCCAAAAATCCCTACAGCTCGAACAGACAAAATTTGATTGTCATCTAAGTTGAAATTAGTAGTTAAATAATTTCCTAGTACTGTATACATTCCGACGAATGAGAGTAATAAAGTAACCGTTATGATATAACAATAAATTAAATATATATTTGTAAAAATTGTTTTTAGTTGATGCATGGTGCTCATCAAATTTTCATTTTTATTAGTTCTCTCACCTTTTGGAATTAAAACAGCTACTAAAATCGCTGTTAAAAAATAGACTCCTCCAAGAATGTAAAATACACTTTGCCAGCCTAACCACTGACTTACTAAGCTACTAAACACCTGACCGATAATTCCAGCCATTAAAAAGCCAGAAGCAACAAATCCCGTAGCAGTTACTCTCCTTTCCTCAGGGAATACATCTACAATGTAAGCTAATGCAACAGGTGCGAAAGTTGCTGCTAAGAACCCTTGCATTCCCCGAAGTACAATAAGAAAAGTTAAAGTTTCTACAGTTCCTAAAATTGGAGAAATAATAGTCAAACAAATTAAACCTAATAAAATAATTTGTTTACGATCCAGTCGATCTGACAAATGACCGAAGATTAATAAGCCAATTGCATAACAAAGAGAAAATACACTACCAGTCCATGCTGCAGTAGCAGTAGTTTCATTGAAATTGTCAGCAAAAATCGATACTAATGGAATCGTTAAGTACAGGCTAGAAACAACTACAAGGCCACACCAAAATAAAATAAGTGTAATGAAGTTGTAATTATTTTTCCTACCATTGTTTTCAATAGTAGCGACCTTATTCATACAAAAAACCACCTTTATGATTTCACAAGCAATGTACATTACTAACATTGATTGTAACCTATTTACAATCAAAGTCAATACCAAACAACACTAATTTGTAACCTTTCTACTTTTAATGTAAAATAGTTACGAACAGTATTGGAGGGATTCAAATGAGCGAAAAACATGAAATAGATCCTATGTTAGACTTTGATTTACTGAACAAATTAGTTGTTGGAATAGGAGAAGTTTCAAATATAACAGGAGTTCCTACTAGAAAAATTCGTTATTGGGAAGAAAAAGGTATTATTGATTCAGAAAATGAAGTAGAAGGTACTACTCGTAGATATAACTACTTAAATATCAAAAAAATTCTTTTAATTCAGGAGCTCATTGATGAAGGATTCACTCTCGATGCGGCCGCTAAAAAAGTTGAAAACCGCATGAAAAATATTAACGAAGTGTTTTTAAAATTGGCGAACACGCAGTCCGAGAAAGATAGTAGTATCGAGTAATTTATGTATTCTTATGAACATTTTAAGAATGTTAAATATAAAGAAAATCACCCATTGTATATATGATTACATACAATGGGTGATTTCTTTTAGAATCTACTTAAACAACGTAATTAGAAATTTTTTTCTACTTATTTGCAATCTCAAATAGGATATTTAATCCTTTTTCCAACTCTTCCTCCGTTGCATAAGCATACGATAATCGAATATGTTGAGTATCTTGCGGATCGTAAATATAACCGGGATTAATGAGAACTTCGCGCTGCAATAACTTGGTAAATAACTCTTTATCAACAATAGGCTCATGAAACTTTAGCCAAATATAAAAGCCACCTTTTGGCTTATTCCACACTGCAATATCATAAAATTTTTCTTGTAAAATAGCCTCTACATAATCTGCTCTTTGCTGTAATTTTCGGCGTAAGTCGACGATATGTTTTTCATACTTTCCGGACTGCAGCCAATGCAGCACAATTTCCTGCGAGATGGCGCTTGAACCGTAATCTGTTTGCATTTTTATATCCGCTAACCGCTCAATCACTGTTGTTGGACCAATTAACCAACCTATTCTAAGTCCAGGGCTTAATGTTTTCGAAACACTTCCAATGTAAAGGACTTGCCCGTTATCATCCATAGATTTAATTGGAGGTGTTGCCGCTTCAAATAGCAATTCGTGATAGACGTCATCCTCAATAATAGGAATTCGAGATTGTTGACATGCTTCATAAAGCTGTTTTTTTTCATTCGTCGTCCACACCCCTCCAGTCGGATTGTTTAACGTAGGAACAGCATAAAATACAGCCTGCCTTTTTCTTTTTCGTTGAGCTAAAGTTTGTACAAGCTGTTCATCTCGATGGATAGCCATCATTTGCATACCTACAGATTGGAATGGATGCACTGAATTTAAATAAGATGTTTGTTCTTGAAATACGATAGACCCCTGTTCTAGCAGACCAACTGCAATGAGCTGTAAAGCCTGTAGTGCACCAGAGACAATGCACACATTTCGAGGCTTTGCATGAATGCCCCTTTTTGTCACGTATTCACAAATCGCTTCTCGAAGTTCATCGCTACCTTGCGGTGATGAATAACCTAAAGCTTTCGGTTGCAAAGAGAGCTCTTTCAATGACGCTTCAATTTCAGCTGTCGGTAATAAACTGGGTGCTAGCTCCCCGGTACCTAATCGAATGACATCATCACGTTGCTCGTATTCATTGATTAATTGAATGGTATGATAATTAGGCTTATGTAAGCTTGTATCAATAAAGGATTGCCAATTTGGCTGTGATTGTGTAATTAAGGAATGCCAGGAATTTTGAGCTACATAAATACCTGAGCCTATTTTCGACTCCAATATTCCTGCTGCTTTTAACTCCTCTAACGCCTCCTGAACGGTACTACGGTTTACCCCAAACTGCATTGCTAGCTGTCTTTGTGTCGGTAGCTTTGTCCCTGCTACCCAATCGCCCCGTTCGATATGCGCAATAACCCATGTCACAATTTGTTGCTGCAATGTCATTTCACCCTGTCTATTTGGCTGCCAGTTCATTCTTATCACCTCTAAAAATTGGGTGGATAAAAAACCATCCAATTGGTCGTTTTCTTTTAGTTATAACATATCTAAAATAGTTAGTGAAAGGAGGGAATGTTATTGGAAGCATTTCTTCATGGAATGATTTTAGCGTTTGGACTTATTTTGCCTTTAGGCGTACAAAATGTCTTTGTCTTTTCTCAAGGTGCAACACAGCCTCGTTTAGTTCGGGCCTTACCAGCCAGTATAACAGCCGCAATTTGTGATACACTTCTAATCCTACTTGCAGTATTTGGTTTATCATTAATCGTATTGCAATTTGAATGGTTACGGTTCACCTTAATGACTGTTGGTATACTTTTCTTACTTTATATGGGCTATACAATTTGGCGTTCAAATCCGGCAACTGCTGATAACAACGAAGCCCTACCTATAAAAAAGCAAATTATATTCGCACTGTCTGTATCTCTCTTAAATCCACATGCCATTTTAGATACAATAGGTGTTATTGGGACGAGTGCTTTAAAATATAGCGGTACTGAGCAAATATTGTTCACGGCAGCATGTGTTTTGATTTCTTGGTTGTGGTTTTTAGGTCTTATCATTGCCGGAGCATCGTTGAAAAGACTTGATAGCTCTGGGAAGCTTATGAATATTTTTAATAAATGCTCAGCGATTTTTATTTGGGCAACCGCTCTCTATCTTTTTAGTGGATTATTGTAATCTATTCACAAAAACACTTGCACTTACTATTTCAGGACACAATATATAATGGGCAATTTTTAAGCTGAACTAATTTTGATAGTAGTTCAGCTTTTATTTGTGCTTAAAGATATAGCTTGAGTATATTAATTTGTATCTGTAATTTTTCTATCCGTAACGGTGCAATTTAGTTGAATAAATGATTTCCCTTAATAAAGTTCGCACCACTTTGTTATGCCTTCGAAGTTATAGATATTTTTTTCGGAATGTTTCATTTACAATCTCTTTATTTTATAGGATAATGTAATAAATTGGTATAAATTGTTATATTCAGAAGGTTAGGTGGAGTTATTTGTTTAATAATTTAGGTATGTCTTTTTTATGGATGTTACTTGCTTATTCAGTCGCAACTTTAGTAGTTTTTATACATATGTTAATCACCAATAAATTTTTTGGTGTTCAAAATGCGAAACAGGCAGGTACAACTTTTTTAAAATCACCAGTTTATGTTAAATCTAGACCCTATCAGGTTCTTTACAATGTTTTAATATTTCCAATTTTTCTTTGGCTATATAGTAAAGGAATTGATACGAATAATGTAAAAGAATTTATGCTTTATACCGTTATCCAATGGACAACACTTTCAATAATAATTGACTATATTAGTTGGGTTTTAATTCCTCATAAATTTAGGTTAACACATAAAGAATTTTATATTGATTATCAACCTTATATTACTTTAATTTATGTTGCAATTTTTGTTAGTCATTATATAGTTGGATTTTTCATCTCGTAAATTTTGTAGGATTCATAAACCTCTCCCTCTTTACGAGTTTCAAAGTCAAGTGATTTAAAAAGTTCTATAATCTCAGGTGGGGACTTGTGACAAGATAAAAAATAACAGTCACACCTAGGAACCACCTTTTTATTCGGGCCTTAATATCACATTCACATACATATTTTCCTTATTTACCTATCTTTTCGAGCGACTGATCTATTGTATAATCGCCCACGTTTGCTCAAGAAGAACTTCTATTAAGTGGTAGTGTTGCACCAATCAACTCATCTTCCTGATTAAGATAATCCAAAACACTCTGTATATCCTCTTCTTTATAACTTTTGACAACTATCATATGCTTTATATGGAGTCCTTTTGGATTTATGTTTGGTTGTTGTAAACAGTTTTTTAACCGTTCTGGAGTATAAAGAATACACCATCTTTCACTTCCGTCATTCATTTTCAAACTTATTTCTATCCAATTTGTTTCATTAGGGTCATTTGATACTTCATCATCAAACGTCCAGCTTATTAAATCTATGATGCCCTCGCTATTTACATTAAAGTGGAATAATGGAAACCATCTTAATCGTCCATTGTCGCATTTAATACGAACCATTTCTTTATCATTATTCATATCAATCACTTTGTATAATTTACCTCTTGTTAATTCATCAGAGTATACACCTGAGGTACGACAAATCAAATTCTTGTTTTTCATAAAACCTCCAAATTTAGCGAAAATGGAATTTAAATCTTATAATTAATATTACTACGATTAACCAACCTACTTCATTAGTACAATAAGAAAAAAGAGTTGTATATGCAGCTCTTTAATCTTTTATTAATGTTGCCCATGCAGCTGCTTGCGGAATTAACTTAGCCGACTAAAATAAATCTAAAGAAGAATTAGAACCTTTATTATTAAGCGAACGTCGCAATTTAGTTGAAGAATTGCTGCATAGATTGGTTTTATGGAACAGTCCGTTTTAAATGATGATGCAAGTAGAACATTTTTGCCCTCATTTTGATGTTTTTAACCTGGCTTTATTGTCATGTAAGTGCCCTTATATTTAATTAAATTGAAGAATGTGAAAGATTGGCAGGGGGGCTATATTAGTGATGAGAACATACGGTGAATATACGACTAATAACGGGTCTATTGAATTCTCAATTCTAGGGATTGGAGAACCAGTACTCGTTTTTCATGGTGGACATTCGAATTGTCAAGAAGAATTTGGATATAAAGCATTATCAGAAAATGGCTTCTCAATTATCACACCTTCAAGAGCAGGGTACGGAAAACATCTAAGGAAATAGGAGATACGCTTTCCATGGCTTGTGACTACTATGCAAAGCTATTACAACATTTGAATATAGAAAAAACTCACGTATTGGCTATATCAGCTGGTGGACCAACAGGGATCATTTTCGCCAAAAAATTCCCACACCTTACCCGTTCACTTACTCTGCAATCTGCAGTCACTAAAGAATGGCTCACTCCAAAGGATCGAACATATAGAGCAGCATCGGTCTTATTCAATTCTAGAACAGAAAAATATACTTGGGGCATGATTTCAGCGATGAGTAATTGTTTCCCTCGCTTCATCTTCAAACAAATGTTTTCTTCTTTTAGCACTCTAAAATACAAAGATGCAAAAGACAAAATTAATTCGAATGACATTGCATTAACTGTTCAAATGAATAATCGCCAACGCTCTGGCCATGGATTTCTAATTGATTTATCACAAACAAAGGAGCTAACCGTTAAAAATTTAAAATCTATAAATTGCCCTACTTTAATTATGCATAGTAATTTTGATAGTCCAGTTGCTACAGAGCACACCATGCTAGCTCGCGAAAATATACTACATTCGAAACTATGTCTCTTGGATACTTGGGGACACTTGATATGGCTTGGTAACTCATCCAAAGATACTGATGATATAGTCATAAATTTTTTAAAAGATACTATCATTTGATTAAATAAATCTTCTGCTAGCTTTCAATGATCTACTAATGGAGAGCATATCATTAAAGTACTACATTACATGAAAAAAGCCTTTTGATTCCTGATCCCATTTAGTAATTGCATAAAGTATTTCTTTTGGGTTTGGATCGTGTTCTAAATAGCCTAGATAATGAGAAACGAGAACACCATAGCTTAAATCTTGACTAATAATCCATATATCATCATGATCGATATGTTCCCATAGAATGCTAAAGTTCATTAATGCCCATTTTCCATCAACAAGAAATATTGGACTATCACCTACCCCAAAAAACAAGTACACTAATTTATTTTCCATATCAATCCCTTGCACATAATGAATAACCTCATGTTCCCAACTAAATTCTTTTCTGAAATCACTATATTTAATCGCAAAATCCACTTTATGTAATTCATAATTCCATTTCTCTTGAACTTTATTTAGGATTTTTTCTAATTCTGGAGACGTAATCAACTCGCTTTTTTCTATAACGCTTGAAATATGTTTTGGAAATAAATTCATTAGATTAGTTCTCTGATTTTTTTGTTTGACAACTTGTATTTTTTGCTGCATTCTTCTTTTTCGTTCATCCATAATCTCACCTCTTCGCATCCAAGCACCCTTATAATACCATTAATTTAGCAATAAAAGGATTTATCTTATCTAACTTACCTGCGACATTAGTCGAAAATGAAGTCGAAAATGAAAAAGATGGGATCCATGTGGAATCCCATCTTGAAGTACAGCCCCCGACTGAACGCTAAAGATTTTACACCTTAAAATAAATAGAAACTTTTTCATCAAACATTTCTGTCTCTATATTTCGTTCACTGTGATCGGCACTTACATAATGAATATCATGTAACAACACATTTGCCTTTAATAATGCTTCGTACTGCTGGATAATCGTTTTAGCTTTGGCACTTCCAGCAATCGCAATCGATATATATTGCTCAACAGGAAGTTGCCATTTTTTTCGTGTATCTTGGATTGTGCGAATAAGTTCCCTAATTTGCCCTTCCTCAAGTAAGCTAGTTGTCAGCTGAACATTCAAAAGGACTCGACAAGAAGCTTCTTCGGCTAAGACGTATTGGTCTTTTACAACGGACTCTGTTAACACGTGAGCTTTTAGCAATGTTAGTTGTTCTCCATCAATCGTTAATGCAACTGAACCTGTTTGTTGTAATAAATTTTTCTCCTCATCACTTAAATTCACTACGTACTCTTTTACGCTGTTCACTTTTGCTCCAAATGCTGCACCTGCTGTTTTAAAATTAAGCTTATAATGAACCGTTTCATATGCTGAAAAATCATTTGTCCACAGGCATTCTTTTATATTTAATTCATCTCTCACGAGCTCGCTATATGGTTGATAATCCGTTAGTGCACCGTCAACTGAGACAATCATTTCACTTAAAGGTTGCTTCACTTTGATGCTTTGACTATTACGGATGCTACGGCCTAATTCTACAATTGTTAAAATATTTGCCATCTCGTTTTCAAGTTTTGTATTCACAAGCGCTTCATTGAATGTTGGGTAGTTTTGTAAATGAACGCTTTTTCCGCATAATTGTCGATATAAATCTTCTGCGATAAATGGCGTGAAAGGTGCTAGTAATTGACAAATTGTCGTGAGTAGCTCATACAGTGTACTGTAGGCACCACGTTTATCTTCTGACAATCCGTTAGCCCAAAATCTTGCTCGTGAGCGACGGATATACCAGTTACTTAGCTCCTCCACAAGCTTACCGATTTCACGTGTTGCTTGTGTAAATTGATAATCGTCCATCGATTTTGTCACTAGCTGAATCGTATGATGTAATCGGGATAGTATCCAATGATCTAGTTTTGTACGAGTACCTGTATTATTGGCATCGTATTGGAAGCCATCTATTTCTGCATATAGCTGATAAAATTTGAACGTATTATCTAGTGTATCGATTAGTTTTGATTTAGCATCCATCACAATTTTCTTTGAAAAGCGTTTAGGATTCCAAGGAGAACTGTCAACTAAAAACGCCCATCTTAATGCGTCTGCTCCGTACTGTTGAATTAGTTCAACTGGCTCTAATGCATTGCCTTTACTTTTCGACATCTTCTGTCCATGCTCATCTAAAACATGCCCTAAAGAAAGTACATTTTTATAAGGTGCTTTACCTGTAAATAAAGTCGATACGGCTAATAAACTATAGAAAAAGCCACGCGTCTGGTCAATCCCTTCAATAACAACATCTGCAGGAAATTGATTGTTAAACGTATCGAGGTTTCCAAATGGAAAATGATGTTGAGCAAATGGCATCGAACCACTATCAAACCATACATCAATCACTTCTGGTGTGCGTTCCATGTCGCCATTACAAGTTGGACAAGTACACACAACTTCATCAATATAAGGCTTATGAAGCTCTATGTCTTGTAAATTGCTCTTCGATAACACTTTTAAGGCAGCAATACTATTTGGCGCTTCTTCATGACCACAATCGTTACAAACCCAGACATTGAGTGGCGTTCCCCAATAGCGATTTCGGCTAATATTCCAGTCCACTAAGTTTTCTAAAAAGTTGCCAAATCTACCGTGTTTAATATGTTCAGGATACCAAGTTACTTGTTCATTATTTTGTAAAAGCTTATCTTTCAATGTAGACATGTTGATAAACCAACTATCAGTTGCATAGTAAAGCAAAGGTGAATCACAGCGCCAGCAATGCGGATAGCTATGCTCATATTTTTCCTTATCGAACAATAGCTCATCATTAGCGAGCATTTTAATAATGTCAACATCACAATCTTTCACAAATTTACCGACAAGCTCTGGAACATCTTCTGTATAACAGCCTTTCAAATCAACAACATTGATAAATGATAGCTCATTTTGCTGAACCGTTTTATAATCGTCCTCCCCATATGCAGGTGCGATATGAACAATTCCAGTTCCACTATGCTCTGTGACATAATCGGCCAGCACAACGACATGACCTTTATCAACGGTTACGTATGAAAAAGGCGGGATGTACGATACGCCTTCAAATTCATGCCCATTATGCTCACTTAATATTTCAACGGGTTCAGTAAAAATCTTTTCTACTAATGATTTTGCCAAAATATATACTTTATCATGTTGCTTCACTCGAACATACACGAGCTTAGAATTCATCGCTAAGGCAACATTAGCAGGTAATGTCCATGGTGTCGTTGTCCAGCCAAGAAAATACTCATCTTTGTCCTTTAGCTTAAACATTGCCGTTACAGATAAATCTTTGACATCCTTATACCCTTGCGCAACCTCATGAGAGCTTAATGATGTTTGACAGCTAGGGCAATATGGGGAAACACGGTGCCCCCTATATAAAAGTTTTTCCTTATGCACATGGCTTAAAATGTTCCAAACGGACTCAATATAATCATTGCTAAGTGTTAAATAGGGATCATCCATATCAATCCAATAACCAAGCTGCTCTGTAAAGGAGCGCCACTTCTTCTCATAAGTAAAGACACTTCCCTTACACTCTTGAATAAATTGTTCAACGCCATATTTCTCAATTTCTTGCTTGCCAGAGATACCTAGCTTTTTTTCCACGCCTAACTCTACAGGCAAACCATGTGTATCCCAACCAGCTTTACGTTCAACTAAATAGCCTTGCATTGTTTTATAACGAGCTACTACATCTTTAATCGTTCTGCCAAATGCGTGACCTACGTGTGGTAAACCATTTGCTGTTGGCGGTCCTTCATAAAAAACAAAAGGCTGCTGTCCAACACGATTGGTCACGGATGTTGCAAACGTGCCTTCTTGCTCCCACAATGCTCGGATCCGTGTTTCTCGTTCAACTGTAGTTTCCTTCTTTTGTTCTGCTTGCATATTAGTTCCTCCTATACAATTATTTTTGTATAAAAGGCATACAAAAAACCCCGTCCCAAGTAAGGGACGGGGTTAACCGCGAATACCACCCTAATTCTATTGAAGCAACGTTCAATAGCACTCAGCAACGTACAATCATACGTGTTCTTTTTAACGGTAGACACCCGGATCAGCTTACTATGTTCAGCTAATCTTCTCAGAGAGGATCTTCATGTATCACCTGCACACCGACTTCCACCAATATGTCGGCTCTCTGTAGAACAAAATGAAACACTACTCTTTCTCATCAACGAATTTGTATGCTTTTATTGTCACTCATCGTAACAGACTATTTTTCGTCTGTCAATAATTTCAAAGTACTACTATTGGTAGTAATTTCCCTATAATTCATCGAAACATGTTTCAATGCGTTTATGAAGAGCTGCGAACTTAGGCTTCCCATTTGTTTTAATATAAAAGCTTTTCACAAAGGATTTACAGTTAAAAACTAAAATTCTGTGATGCTGTACATCGAGCTGTTCTTTTTTTACTTTTAAAGTAATAGGTAATTGTTGCAGTAATTTAACGATCTCTTGTTCATCTAAACCTTGCTCAAGCATTGTGAAAATAGGAACTAAAATCCGTTCATCTTCATTATGAATGAAAGCATAATTTTCTTGCAAAATCGCGTTCCATAACGCGCTAACAATTTCAATATAAGTAGCTTTATCTAATTTTGGATTTTTCACCAACTCATCGATGGCATCAGCCATATGGGCGACACTATGAGCCCACCCTTTCACCGGCACATAGCCCCTTACATCCTTTTCTGCTGCTAAATAAGCTAGTACTTTATCTTTACAATCAGCGATGTTCTGCTGGGATAAAAAATCGTCTGCGTTATCTCTAAATAATATTATGGCAATCAATAGCGACGTAAATGTACGGGTAAAAACTAAATCTGATTCGTTTTCTTCAATACCCTTACATAATAAATTATTCAAACACTCCTCTAAAAGCTCCGTTAAAAGAGAATGCTCTAGTAAGTCTTTTTCACGGATCAATTCATAAAACAATCCATAAATTAAGTTATCTCGTAGTTCACTATCTAATGAGCCAATATGTATCATCATTGATTGTATGATTTGCGTTTGGTCCTCTTGCTGCCAGCTTCTACCTCCACTATTTAATTCTCTAAGAATTTCTTTTAAGTCGTTTTCCTTTAATAAGGGTTCATTTTTTAACATTCGCACTGTTGCTCTCCTTTTCACGTTTTTTTATTCTGAATAATCATAACTACTTTCATGATAAATGCCGTCAAGCTTCCATCCCTTATTAAACCGTACGTAAGTAAACTCCTTCTGGTCGTTGTCCATTACAACAATCACCTTGCTTTTCCAAGGGAAAGTTGCCGCACGCACCTTTCCATTTCTGACCTCATTAATTTGGTCGGACAAAGAAAGCAAAGTAGATGGCGTAACACTATTTTGTATCAAATATTGCGGACGGTCAGAGCTATCTTCAAATTCCTTCATTACTTGTTCATGAAAGGCAATTACTTTTTTGTTTGTATCATACATACAAATCCCTAGTGAACTAATGCATAAAACGATTAAGCTTCCCAATAAAATGCCATGCTTTTTCTTTAACCCTATATAAAATCCCCATTTATATTCCTTTTTGTATAAATAATAATATATACCTATACATATTGGCCAAATAAAAAGAAATTGCCACATTAACACCACCCAAAAGATATCACCAAAAGACACAAAATATCTAATCATATTGTGGTTTAAAAACCAAAGGGGTAAAGTCCAACGCCAAGCTAAATTTGAGTGGTGAAGATAGAATAAATGCTAACGCATTGTCCATTATTGCAATTATCAATGATTTATTCACTTCCCTGTACCTATTTTTCAAGAATTCAAATACTTACAATAATTGTCCCTATTCCAAATATAAAAAACAGCTAATAAAAAGCTAGACATTCTTGAATTTTTGAATGTCTAGCCTTCTTGTTTTAGAATCATCTTTTTCTTCTGCTAAATCTGCAATCGATATGTTGTAGGAACATTAGTCTAAATTTTCATCAGAAAAAGGCGCAATGACCGCTTTTTTTGTTGAAGAAAGCACAATATTCGTTGAAGGCGTACCATAAGGCATTGCGTCGTCAATAAACTGCTCTAATGTTTCCACTGAATTGGTTGCAATTTTTACAATGTAACTGATTTCACCCGCTACACGATAGCATTCAAGGACATCGGGATGTGCGTTACAAAAATCCGAAAGACTTTTACAATCAATGGATTTAAATAAAATTATGGCTTGAATGTCGCGATTGATCTTTTTTAAATTAACCCTTGCACCGTAACCTTCAATAATCCCCTGCTCTTCCAATTTTCTTACACGTTCAATAACAGCTGGAGAAGATAAATGAACTGTAGCCGCTAACTCTTTCATCGACATTTTTGCATTTCGCTGTAATTGCTGTAATATTTCTGTATCTATTTGATCCATATGTATCCACCTTTTTTAATAAATTAGATTTGAAAATTCCTTTTATTATAAAGTAAATCATCTAAATTACATTATACAGATTCTGTCATTGAATAGCCTTATTCATTACAATTAAACGTATAAAGGAGGCATTACTAACATGAGAAAAATATTATTACTATTAGCAAATGGATTTGAAGCAGTTGAAGCAAGTGTTTTTACAGATGTACTTGGCTGGAATAAATGGGAGGGCGACGGTACAACAGAAGTCGTGACTGTTGGATTGCATCAGCAATTGCAATGTACATGGAATTTTAACGTAGCTCCTGAAAAATTACTTCATGAAATATCATTAGAGGATTTTGATGCACTTGCGATTCCTGGAGGCTTTGAAGAGGCAGGATTTTATGAAGATGCTTTTAGCGAGGAGTTCCAGGCAGTTGTTCGTCATTTCGATGAACACAAAAAACCGATTGCGACGATTTGTGTAGCTTCCCTCATTTTAGGTCATAGCGGAGTGCTGCATAATCGAAAAGCTACAACTTATAATCACCCAACAAGTAAACGATTAGCACAACTTCAATCCTATGGTGCAGACATCGTCAACGAACGAATTGTTCGAACTGAACATATTATTACATCCTCCAATCCCGGCACTGCATTCGATGTTGCATTTAGCTTATTAGAAATGCTGACAACAGTCGAAAATACAAAAAAGGTAAAAGAATTAATGGGGTTTAATTAATTTAATGAAGCTGTCTCCACTAAACACTTGGAGGCAGCTTCATTTCATTTAATTTGATATTAAATGATTTAATTTCGAACCTAATTCTTTATGTTTTGTAACTAATGAAATCGTTCTAGATCTTCCAAAATTATTAATCGGTAAAGTAAAAAGTTGAAGATGGCCGATATTTTTAGCCATTAATTCTGGTACAATCGTAATCCCCATTCCAGAAGTTACTGCGCCAAAAACAAAATCCCCAAAGTTCACTTCACTAATGATATTCGGCGTGTAGCCAAGTGATTGTATTTGTTCTACGATATCCTTCCTTGAATCACAAGGAGCTTGATGAACAATAAGCGGCTCCTCACACAGTTCTTCAAGTTCAACTGCTATTCTTGAATTAAAACGATGGTTCAAAGGAAACACAGCATAATAAGGTTCCGAAAACAACTCCCAATTCCACAAAGATTCTCCCGTATACTTTGCATCCACAAAGACTGCATCAAGTCTCCCTTTATCTAAAGATTGTAACAGTTCTTTTGAAGTATTTTGTATCATCAATGTTATAGGTCGACCAAGTTGCTTAAGTTCATTCATTTTGTTTGGCAAATAGTAAGTGGCTAAGCTAGGCAGACCACCGATGGCAATAGGATTGCTTTGACTAAATTGCTGCAATTCTTCACGAATGGCTGTTAATTCAGTTAAAACAGGTGTAATTCGAGTGTATAAACGATCGCCAGCTTCGGTTAATTCGATACCAATGGAAGTCCTATGAAATAATTCGATGCCAAGATTATTCTCTAAGTTTCGTATATGTTTACTTAGTGCAGGTTGGGAAAGATTCGTAATTTGAGCAGCTTTAGAAAAACTTTTTTGATTGGCAGCAGCAATAAAACTGTGTAACCATTCTACATTCATTGTATCCCTCCATACCCTATAACGATTTGTTATACCCTTATAAAATAAGGATTGTTCCATATCCGGTGATTTTTAGTAACCTATTAAATATAGAAGTGCTTCGATTATAACATAACGTTATAGGTTAGCAGCTTTAATTTATGGAGGTTCAATATATGAAAAATGTTTTATTATTAGCCTTTGGCATGTTTGCCTTGGGTTTTGATGCTTATGTGATCGCAGGATTGCTCCCAGGAATTAGCAATACGTATCAAAAAAGCACATCACAAGTTGGTCAGGCAGTGAGCATTTTTACTTTATTTTACGCAATATCAGCGCCGTTCTTTTCTTCTTTACTTGCCGGAAAACCCATTAAAAAAATCTTAATATGGTCAATGCTGCTCTTTACAATAGCAAATAGCGTTACAGCTTTAGCTCCGACCTTTTCTATTCTTCTACTTTCGAGAGCAATTGCGGGGACTGGGGCTGGTTTATTTTCACCTTTAGCTATAGCAGCTTCTACAAAGTTCGTTTCTAGTGAAAAGAAAGGAAGAGCTCTAGGATTGACTATAGGAGGAATGAGTATGGGAACAGTGCTTGGTGTTCCTTTAGGTATTTATATATCAAACTTATATGATTGGAAAATAACACTTTGGCTATTAGTGATGATCGGTGTCATTTCTATTTTATGTATGTATTTTTTTCTGCCCGATTTCCCAACAACACCTCCCCCCGCACTTAAGGAACGATTAAAAATGTTCCTTGATAAAAGAGTAACTATAACTGTAGGTGTAACATTTTTCGCCAGTGTTGCTAGTCTTGGATTGTACACATACCTCTCTCCCCTTATAGAAGAAATGACAAGCTCGAGTAATTTAACAATGTACCTTTGGGCATGGGGATTCGGTGGCTTGGTTGGAAGTATATTGATTGGTTACTTAATCGACTACTTCGGAAAACTAAAAACTTTAGTTACAATCATTTTATTTACTTTAACATTATCGATTATTAGTATACCCTTTATGCTTAACTTCCCTATTTTAAAATACTTACCGTTCTTTGTCTGGGGAGCAATGGGTTGGGCTTGCCAGGCTCCTCAACAACATATTTTACTCTCACAACAGCCGAATAACGGAAGTTCGGCAGTGGCATTAAACAGTTCTTTAAATTATTTAGGCAGTGCAATAGGCGCAAGCTTAGGTGGAGTCGTATTGTCTATACAGACGGGAACAATAACATTGATTTATTTCGCAGTAATTTCAATGTCACTCGCGATTGGTTTACAGTTTTATAGTATGAAGAAATTTAACAGATAAACTGATTTGAAAATTGTGGCTCTAACCGTCTAATTGATGATTTTATTCTGCACTTCGATGGTTAGAGTCGCAACTTTTGGGTTATATACTTCATTTTGGTTAGATATCCGGCAGTTCATAGGGGTTATTCTTCATTCAATCGGAGCAATCTCTCGTTTTGAAGGTTCTTTCCGTCGCCCTGACAATTCTATCCGTCACTTTGACGTTTCTATCCATCATTTCGACAGCTCTATCCACGACTTTAACGATTCTATCCACGATTTCGGCAGTTCTATCCACGACTTTAACGTTTCTATCCACGATTTCGATTAATTTCTAATCCGACCCTTTCATTTTGAAAGAAGTAGATAAAAAAACCGACTTCCCAGGAAATCGGTTTTGTACCAAGTGCAACTGACTAGCGTTACGGATGCGAACAATAACTTTAATCCGCATTCATTTCACCACCTATTGTGATTGGAGACTTCCGTACTGTCGCTTTGCATCCATATAAAAAAACAATTCACTAAACATTACTGACAATAATTTCGCCAGTAGTCGCGTCAATATACCGGATAGGTAACTTAGTTTGTCGATCATACGCTTGATAGATAAGTTGATAAGACTCAATTTCGTTTTCGTCATTTTTGTCCCAAACCAATTGAAAATCGATATTTTCTAGAAATCGACGATACGCTTTTTCCAAAGATATAGCTGGTACTGTAGGCATTTGGCGAAGTTCATCCAAATCAAAATTCGGTCCACTATAATAATCAATCAGACCAGTTGTACGATTAACAACGACGATCACCATATCCGCAATAGGTAATCCTTGATTATGGGCATGGAATATAAATGAGTTTGATTCTCTTTCATCCTCTTCTTCATCTCCTCGAATTAATCGTTGGAGATAAGGATAGTAGTCAGGAATTACTTTTTGTAAAAAGTCTATTGCTTTTTCATAACATGCTTCTTGATTAAGCTGTAGATTTCCTAGGCGTTTATGCAACCATCCAAAACTTTGTATTTTACCAGTATTTTTTGCAATAAAAGCTTTTACGGTATCTTCTGACTGCATTTTAAAAAAGCTGTTCACCGATAAATCTTTTTCTTGCATCTCCCAATTCTGCTTACGCCATACCATTCCTAGCTTTGGTCCTATATTCACTTCTCGAATAAGCTCCAGGTCATCTGTAATCCCTATGATTGCTTCATTCGTCACTTCATTGGCCATTAAGCTAGTTGGCAAAGGAGGAAGAGCAACATATCTTTCAGGCTCATTTTCATCATGAATGATCTTTAAAGTTGGTTCTAATACATCTGCTTTAAAATTTAAAAATGAAAGTACCTCATACACGAGATGAAGTCCTTCTTTCTTAACATTGTAAACATCGCGAGATAATTTTGTAATCACTAGTTGTAACGACAACGCATTACGTACATATTCCATCAGATTTTCTTTCGAAACTAGCTTTAAAGGGATTTCAGGACTCGTCTTCACACCGTTGTATCTAAATTTAACAATATTGCCCAATGCATCAACATCAATAAAACAACCAGCTTGTGCTAATGGTACATCCATAACAAACTGTTCAAAAGAAAAGCGTTCTACACGCGACAGTTTTTTCTTTTGAGAAAGTGTTAAGTCTTTTAAAGCTTCTGGATAATGACTGAGTAAAAATTGTTCCGCACTTCTTCTTTTTTCTTCAATAGGTAAAGTAACAGCTTCAGGAACAGTATCATTAGCTTCAATAGATAAATATACGAGGTGACCAGTGCAATCTAACTCAACAGTCATACTTTCATCCTGTTGTTCATTCGCCCATGAAAACATCACTCTTCCGTCTTCAGAATACTCTTCTATGATTAGTTCATAGTGACTCGGTAACAGAACAATGGATAAAGCACGTCTTTTCAGTTCATCTTTTTGCAAACCAATGCCTCCCATACAAGTTTTTTTATGTATAGACAAAAACCGACCTCCTAAGAGATCGGTTTTTTATTTAAATGATTATTGAGCAGCTTTTGCGCGAAGAACCATTTGTAGGATACCACCGTGACGGTAGTAGTCTACTTCTACTTCTGAGTCGAAACGAGCTAAAGCTTGGAAAGTTTTAACTGAACCGTCTTCAGATTTAGCAGTTACTGTTAAGATTTCACGTGGTTTTACGTTGTCAGTAATGTTAACAGAGATTTCTTCTTTACCAGATAAGCCTAAAGTATCAGCTGATTCACCTGGCATGAATTGAAGTGGAAGAACACCCATCATTACTAGGTTAGAACGGTGGATACGCTCGTAAGATTGTGCGATAACTGTTTTGATACCAAGTAAGTTAGTACCTTTAGCAGCCCAGTCACGAGAAGAACCCATACCGTAGTCGTTACCAGCAAGTACTACTAAGCCAGTACCTTGCGCTTGGTATTTCATACATGCGTCATAGATGTACTCTACTTCACCTGTTGGCCAGTAAGTAGTGAAACCACCTTCTGTACCAGGAGCAACTTGGTTACGGATACGGATGTTTGCAAATGTACCACGCATCATAACTTCGTGGTTACCACGACGAGAACCGTATGAGTTGAAGTCACGGATTGCAACACCGTTTTCAATTAAATATTTACCTGCAGGTGTTTCTTTACCGATTGCACCAGCTGGAGAAATATGGTCAGTTGTAATTGAGTCACCAAACTTAGCCATAACGCGTAAGCCTTCTAAGCCTTTAATAGCTTCTGGCTCTTTTGCAAGACCTTGGAAGAATGGTGGGTTTTGGATGTAAGTTGATTTGTCATCAAATGTGTATAGAGACTCAGTTGATGTTTCAATTGCATTCCATTTTTCGTTAGCTGTGAATACAGTTTCGTATTCTTTTTGGAATAATTCACGGTTAACTACAGTACCTAATACAGCGTTAACTTCTTCAGTTGTAGGCCAGATATCAGCGAAGAATACTTCGTTGCCATCTTTGTCTTTACCGAATGAATCTTTTTGTAGGTCAACATCCACAGTACCAGCAAGTGCATAAGCAACAACAAGTGGTGGTGAAGCTAAGTAGTTAGCTTTTACAAGTGGGTGTACACGGCCTTCGAAGTTACGGTTACCAGAAAGAACTGAAGTTACGAATAGGTCGTTCTCTTTGATAGCGTCTTCGATTTCAGGAAGTAATGGACCTGAGTTACCGATACATGTTGTACAACCGTAACCTACAGTGTTGAAACCGATTTGGTCAAGGTATGTTTGTAAACCTGAATCTTCAAGGTAACCAGTTACTACTTTAGAACCTGGTGCTAAAGAAGTTTTCACCCATTTAGGCACTGTTAGGCCTTTTTCTACAGCTTTTTTCGCAACTAAGCCCGCAGCGATTAATACGTATGGGTTAGATGTATTTGTACAAGAAGTGATTGCAGCGATTGCTACAGCACCTGTTGGGATTTCTACATCACCTTCAGCAAATTTAGCTACAGAAGATTTTGCGAATTCATCTTCAGTTAAACCGAAACCTTGTGTACCTTGTGGTGCCACTACTGCTTCTTTGTAACGAGAACGCATTTGAGATAGTGGAATTAAGTCTTGTGGACGTTTTGGACCAGAAAGGTTTGGTTCGATTTCAGCTAAGTTTACTTCTAATACGTCAGTGTAAACTGGCTCTAAAGTTGGATCGAAGAACATGTGGTTAGACTTTAAGTAAGATTCTACAACCGCGATGTGCTCTTCGTCACGACCTGTTAAACGCATGTAGTTTAATGACTCTTCGTCAATTGCGAAGAAACCACATGTAGCACCATATTCAGGAGCCATGTTAGAGATTGTCGCACGGTCAGCTAGTGGTAATTTAGTTACGCCAGGTCCGAAGAACTCAACGAATTTACCAACTACGCCACGTTGACGTAATACTTGAGTTACTTTTAATGCTAAGTCAGTAGCAGTAGTTCCGTTTGGAAGATCGCCAACTAATTTAACACCGATAACTTCTGGAATTGGGAAGTATGAAGGTTGACCAAGCATACCTGCTTCAGCTTCGATACCACCAACGCCCCATCCAAGAACGCCGATACCGTTGATCATTGTTGTATGTGAGTCAGTACCTACTACTGAGTCAGGGAATGTTTCGAAAGTACCGTCAGCATTTTCGTTTACGTGTACAACTGGAGCTAAATACTCTAAGTTTACTTGGTGAACGATACCAGTTGCTGGTGGTACAGCACGGAAGTTATCATAAGCAGTTTGAGCCCATTTTAAGAAGTTATAACGCTCAGCGTTACGTTCGAATTCTAGGTCCATGTTTGCTGCTAATGCAGATGCATTACCGTATTTGTCAACTTGTACTGAGTGGTCAATTACAAGGTCAACTGGAATAGCAGGGTTGATTTTGCTTGGGTCGCCACCCATTTCTTTCATTGCAGAACGTAGAGAAGCAAGGTCAACTACTACTGGTACACCAGTGAAGTCTTGTAATACTACGCGAGAAGGTTTGAATGGAACTTCAGCTTCTGGATTTGCGCCGTTACCCCATTTTGCTAATTCGTTTACGTGCTCTTCTTTGATAACATATGCATCATATTGACGTAAAACTGATTCTAATAATACTTTGATTGAGTAAGGAAGGTTTGAAACTTTTGCAACGCCAGCTTTTTCAATCGCAGCTAAGTCATAGTAATTATAAGTTTTACCATTAACTTCGAATGATGCGCGGCTGTTGTGTAAATTACCTTGTGCCATTTGCGGATCCCCCTAAATATCTTTTTGAAAAGGCCTATATAAATTGTTAAAGCATCTTTTCTCCAATACCCATGATAGCTCATTTATATTCATAAGTAAATTACATTAATATTATCTTTTTCAATAAGTAATCCTTATGACATTGATTTCTATCCAAATGTATTTAATTTTCACGAGTGCATAACATCAAGGTTTTACAAATCGGAGATTTTTATACCTTTCTATATAAGTGTATTTAAATGTATTTAACTGGGGCACTTTCTGGGGCACTTTCTGGGGCGCACGTAGTTTTTTTATAAATGGTGCCCCACCTTATAAAATCGAATATTTAAAACAATCGTCTGGACAGATACGTTTTAATAGAAATTTTTAAAAAAATAATTTACAACAACTAGTATTTTTTATTCTTTATTTTTTGGATTTATGTTTCAAGAAAATCAAAAACAGTCACTCATTATTTTTCAAATTTTATAAAGCTTCTTTCCCAAAGATTATTGCTGTTAAAATTAAAAGGCAGATTTAATCTATAAAACGTGTAGAATAAATTCTGCCTTTTTGTTTTGATATTTAGTGAATCGAAATTTAACTAAAGAACACGTTAGTTGAAGAAGAACAGCGTCGCTTATTCAACAATCGAGCCCGATTGTTGAATATCGTCTTTCTGTGTCCTCAAACTTTTAGAAATTTTTATGTAACGAACTTTACAGCCTAATACATTTCAGTCCATACTGCGCTATTTTTTATATTTCGGGCTTACTGTTTACCGAACGAAGAATTGACGAATTTAAACATGTGATCTCGTCTAACTATTAAAGAGGAGAAACCACAAGTTGATAGTATTCATCCGGCGTATAAATAATGTTGTATGGCGAGAATATCCCTATTATATATTGTGGCACAGAATTATCACTTTTTAAGCCAGGAATGTTTACATAAGCATTTTTGCCGAAGTCTCCATTGTCTCTGGCTACTTCAACATATTTTCCATTTATTTTTTCCATTACTACTACTCCATAATTGTATCCGCCAGGAACTTCCAAAGCAACTTGATAGCCATTAGGATTATTTCCATATTCAAATTTCCAATAATCAACATCATTTTTTGAACTGATATAACCTCTATTTATAGCCTGATTGTAGTTATAAGTCATAAGAAAACTGCCAGTATCCCAGCTATCGTTAGGTTCTGTTTCCCACTGAATATAATTCTCTGAGGCAGAGGCACCTGTGGACAATAAAAATATTGAGAGTAATGTCATAATAGAAAATGTATAGAGTTTCTTCATTTTTCAAAAACCTCCTAATATATTGTTTGGCTGACCAGCTAATACTAGATTACCATATTATATCCAAATTAGGAAGTATTTCACTTAATATGGTTGTAATATTGCATATTATGTTGTAATTAAATAGAAAATAAAGTCGAACTCTATATAATCAGAAGTTGTAAAGAGGCTAAGGTAGCAGGATTCACAAATATTCACCAATGACCCCAGCGTATTCATCCAAACTAGATAGGGATGGCGATGGAATAGCTTGTGATAAATAATTTCTAATAAAAATAACCAGTAGCTCACCTGCTGTTGTTTAACATAATGTTTGATTAAAAGCATGCTGCAAAACATTGATTTTATAAATAACAATTAAGACCACCCATCACGGTGTGGTCTTAATGTTATTAATTAGTCTTTATAAATAAATTTTATTTAAAAACTCCTTTTATTTCGGAACTACATAATAGAACCGACTTCCATCATCCGCTGAACCACTAATATTTTCATCATTTATAACCCCGTTCGCACCCCAAAATCTGTACTTTTCATTCTTTTTAAAATCATTTTTCCCATAGCTTTTTGGTGATGGAATATTAAATTGTTCAATTTTTGTTTTTTCCACCAAGTCTGCTGAAGCATAATGCATATGAGAACCATTCCTAACACTTGAGAAACTTACATCACGACTTGGCACTAAAGTGTATTCGTAGTAAATCCGATACGCATTTCTATTTAGTCTAATTGCTTCTGAGGTCTCGTCAAAGAACATGTCTTTAAAGATCCCTTTCGCTGCTGAGCCTGTTATATCAACAAAAATAGCATGTTCGATTGTTGCTACACCTGTATCATTCAAATAAGTATGTTGTTTACCAAGTACATCTTCATACCCTCCGAATTTTTTAGGTGATTGCTCATATTTAGTTAAAGTCAAGATGTTTGTACCTGTTTTAGCAACCTCTCTTAGCTCCTCTAATCCAGTGAAATCTTTTGGTGATTTCTTCATAGCATCCATAAAGCGAATAAGAATCGTTGCTACCTCGGCACGAGTTGTGTTGCCGTTTGCTTTGAATGTGAAATCTTCATAACCTGAAAGTAATCCAGTTCCTAAAGCAACACCGATATACGGTAAATCCTTTTTGTTCACCCCGCCTTTATAAAATTCAGGGATCGGAATTAAAGTAAGGCTTGAATTTGCCAATTCCTCAATCGCTTTGCCATAATCAGCGTTATTATGTGCTAGACCATTTGCAAGCCAACGAGACATTTCACCACGAGTCATTGGTTTGTTTGGCTCAAATTTGTTGTTAGCGAAATCCCCGACTTCAATAAACCCTAATGCTAATCCCTCTTGGATCGCATCATTAGCCCAATGTGTACCTGGAACATCGTTAAAATTTGAAGTTGTTCGTTCACTGCTGTCGAATACTCTTGATAAAAACGTTACAAACTCAGCGCGAGTAACTTGTGCAGATGGTTCATAAGTACCGTCTTCATACCCTGTAACTAGTCCCTTTTCAGCTACTTGTTTAATGGACTCATATGCCCAATGTGATTTAGGTACATCTTTAAACGTTGTTTTGGTAACTGGTGCTGCTTCCACATTTTCAGTTGCAACTGGAATAACCACAGCAGCTGTCATAACACTTGCAGCTAGAGCTTTAGCCAATAAATTATTTCTAGATGATTTCTTATGTAACATTTCATACCTCACCTTTTATTTAATAATATGTACATACCAAAGTTACCACATATGACCTAAACAAGGAATAAAACCTAAGAAAAAATACCTTCTTTCATTCACTTCTTTCTGCTTATATTTTGAACGCGTAAAATGCTTTGTCTTCCACAACTATATGAACACATAACAAAAAACCACTAATCACGAAATGATCAACATACTAATCATATATTCCCCATTCAAACAAAAAGTAATGACTTTCAGATTGTCCAAATATGTAATCATATGTATAACCCTTTTTTATTTGAATAGTTTCAATGTGATTCAATCTAGTTAAAAGTTCTTTAACAATTGATTCTGTTACATTAAGATATGCTAATTCATTTTTAAATCTACATATAAACTCATCTTTGTTTACTAACTCAATACAAACATATTTTGGGGGATAATAATCATTAATCCAGCCATCTTCTAACGCTGTTAGCCATTGTTCATCAGAAGGATTTGGTTCATCATTGATATCCCATTCCTCTCCATCGAACAATTCTTTTTTAAATATTGCAGAAAATGCCTCTTGAATATTTTCAAATTGACTTTTTTCTGCAAATATTAAATCTACCTGCATTACATTTTCATCTCTAAACTCATATACATCAAATGATAAATTTGATAATCTAACACTTGCTATATGTTTGGCAAATGAATTGAGATCATTAAGTAAATCTTGAATTTCCTTATAAATCAAATAATATCTATTCCTTTCTTCCTACTTTTACTACTTTAAATTATTAATACAATACACCATATCTATTTGGTTAACTATTCCATTTGTGATTCTGGTCAAGTTTCTAAAATTGGTCTGTTATTTATTTGTGTACGATCGTCATGTTCATTAAGCCAGTTATAAAACGGTATTAGATTCAATTACTCTGATTAGGTTTAATATCAATTATTGTGGTTTTTAGTCTTTGTTCCCCCTCTGCAGGTGATCGTTTATTAATGGTATTTTATATTTCGTCAGAATTTTCTAATCAAATAATTGATATTATAGGTAATGCAAGTGCGGGAATAAATATTGTTTAAAAACATTATCTCTTTCCTCTAACCAATTATTAAGACAACCAGTACAATTGTCTTTTTTTGTCTGTACTTCCCCCTCCAAATTCCCTAGAATGGAAATATAGAGGGAGGAGTTTGAAATGAAGAAGATATACTTACTACTGATTCCTATTATTACATGCTTTCTAGTTTTACCTAGCACTTCGTTGGCAGCAACATTTAGCGATGTGCCTCCATCACACCCGAATTATGATGATATCAATTACTTATTAGATATGGGTGTTATTGACAAGAGCAGTAAATATGGAATATCAGATATTGTTACCCGGGAAGAAGTAGCAGTTATGATAGCTAAAGCTACAGGGCTTGACGGTGCACAACGCACTACAAAATTTAGTGATGTACTTAAATCTAATAAAAACAGCGGATATATACAATCAGCTGTTGAGGCAGGAATTATTAATGGATATGGTGATAATACTTTTAAACCAACAGCAAAAGTAACCCGTGGTCAAATGGCAGCGTTCATCGCTCGAGCATTTGACCTACCTAAAGGAAATAAATTTTTTATGGATGTTCCAGAAGAACATTATGCCTATGAAGCAGTTAAACAACTAGCTGCTGCAGGCATAACAACAGGATATGATGACGGCACTTTTAAACCAGAGGCCAACTTATCACGTGCTCACATTTCAGCTTTTTTAGCAAGGACAATTAAATACCAGGTTGAACAAGAGAATAACACGTCAGAAACAACAACTGAACAAAAAATAACAATCTCCGAAGAACGCCTTTGGGATTATTTAGATTCTCCTTTTGATTTTAAAGGGGATTTGGGAATCAGAGTTGAAGATGTTTATTTAACCTCGGAATTTTTAAGGGTTATTGTTCATTATACTAATAACGGTGTTTATGGCGGCGGAATATATGATACTTCAACAAAAATAAATGACAAAGATGCATATGATTTTGAGTTTAATTATAAAATGAAAGAAAAATACGGCTCTAAGGATGCACCTGCAGTAATAAATTTTTTAGATGGTACAGTAACAAACATTCAGTACTTTAAGCCATCCACAGTCGAAGGAGACACTGTTACTTTAACTTTTAGTTTTGGCGGTAAACATTTCACATTTAAAGATGTAAAAATACGACAATAAAAAAAGTGATATGCTCCCTATTAGGTAGACAGGTTAAAAAGTAAAATCTGTTTATCTAAGGGGAGTATTTTTTATGGGGCGAAGCAAACACCCACTCGAGTTAAAACTACATATCCTTCAATTGTTCGAAGAAGGTAACTATTCTATCAATGAATTGTGTGAAAGGTTTTCATTAGATCATCAAACTTTTCATAGATGGAAAATGAAATATGAGGCAGGTGGACGTGAAGGATTACAAGAAGCTACTTCATGTAAATTCTATTCAAAAGAGTTAAAATTAGCGGCTGTAGAAGACTACATTCAACGGAATTATTCACAGATGGAGGTGTTAGCGAAATATGAGATTAGCAGTACCTCTGTTTTAAAAAGGTGGGTAAAAAAGTATACTAGTCATAGTGAATTAAAAGATTCAGGTAAAGGAATGAGTCAAGCTATGACAGAAGGAAGAAAGACAACTTTTGAGGAACGTGTTGAAATAGTCTACTACTGTTTGAAGAACCAGAAAAATTATCAGTTGGTAGCGCACACCTATGGTGTTTCGTATCAACAGGTATATCAATGGACGAAGAAATTTGAAACGAACGGTGAAGAGGGATTACATGATCGCCGTGGTCGCACAAAAGATGAAGTCGAATTAACCGTTGAGGAGAAATTAAAATTAGAGATTCAACGTATTGAACGTGAAAATGAACGTTTACGTGCAGAAAATCTATTTTTAAAAAAGTTAGAGGAAATCGAAAGGAGGCGTCGCTAAGCCAAATTCGTCTACAGCAACGCTATTTAGCGATTCAAGAATTACATAAAGAGGAAGAACTTTCGATTCTTTTACTATGTGAAATCGCTGGTGTT
This sequence comes from Lysinibacillus sp. NPDC056959, assembly GCF_042674095.1. Taxonomy (NCBI): domain Bacteria; kingdom Bacillati; phylum Bacillota; class Bacilli; order Caryophanales; family Bacillaceae; genus Lysinibacillus; species Lysinibacillus sp. NPDC056959. Next base: position 147,458 of record NZ_JBHURE010000005.1, read on the forward strand.
TCGCGTGCCGCTTATTATAAGTGGTTAAGTCGCAAGCCTTCTAACAGAGAAGTTGAAAATGAAGCAATTTTAAAGGACATTCATCTCCTTTACCAACAAGTAGATGGTATTTACGGTTATCGTCGTACAACGTTGGCAATCAATCGTCAGCGAAAAGAAAATAATCAAGCGATGGTTAACGAAAAGCGTATTTATCGTTTAATGCAGATTAGTGGATTGAAGTCTGTTATTCGTAGAAAACGCAAGCCTTATCGTAAATCCCCAGCACATCATGTGGCGGAGAACGTATTAAATCGAGCATTTAATTCGGAAAAGCCAAATGAAAAATGGTGTACAGATGTCACAGAGTTTAAGTATGGAAACGGGAAAAAAGCTTATTTAAGTGCAATTATCGATTTATATGATGGTTCAATTGTGAGCTATGTGTTGGATCATTCGAATAATAATCCCCTTGTTTTCAAAACAATAAAATCAGCAATTGAATCATTACAATCAGGCGAGCAGCCTTTAATACATAGTGATCGAGGTTTTCAATATACATCGAAGGAATTTAAGCGAATCCTGGACACGGCTAATATGACGCAAAGTATGTCGCGTGTTGGTCGATGTATTGATAACGGACCAATTGAATCATTTTGGGGCGCACTGAAGTGTGAGAAGTATTATTTACATAAGTACGATTCATATGGAGAGTTAAAACAAGCGATTGATGACTATATTCGTTTTTATAATCATTATCGCTATCAGAAACGATTAAACGGCTTGAGTCCTTTAGAATTTGAGGGCACTGAAAAACTTGCGTTTTTTATAAATAAATTCGTTTTAGAGAAAGATAGGGCGCTTCTTGTTCAATTTTGAACAGGAAACGCCCTAATTTTTTCACCAATTTATTACCCTTTTCCATTCAGAAGCTTTAAGATTCTTTTTAGATTGACAGCGAATATCGTCGTTGCTCCCTGAATTTGCATGCCAAATGAACCCGCAGCCGATGCTTGATCGTACCCGTGTTTATTTTTTAACTCACTATTTTTTGCTTCGATTTTATAACGTTCTCGAGCTAAGCGTTTAAATTCTTCTGTTTCTTGAAAAGCTTGTTGGTCTAAATGTTCTTCTGATTTAATGGCAACAGAATAGGTCTTAGTTTTTGCACCTTCTTTAAAACATCCTTCTCGGAGTGGACAGACCTTACATTTTTCAATGTCAAAAAAATAAACCATTCTTGCACTTGCTCCTGGGTGTGAATCTGGTTTTTTACTTTTTCTATTTGCTAAATGTCCTGCTGGACATACAAATAAACCTGCATCTTTATTAAAGTCAAATCCTTTTCCGTTTCCTCGCCCATTTTGAGTAATCATTGGATTTAACTTAGAAATCCGTTGAATGCTTTGTTCTTTTGTATAAAGTAAATTGTTTTTCCCTGAATAAGCCGTGTCAGCGATGACTGTTTCAACTTCCATTCCTGTTACTTTACTTTTTTCAATCAGTTCTTGTAGATAATGTCCATCTGATTTTTCACCTGTTGTAACGACTGCTGCTGTAATTATACGTTCATCACTAATTGCTAAATGTGTTTTATAACCAAAGAAAGAACTGTCTGCTGTTTTATGTCCTACTCGTGCATCGGTGTCTGTTGAATAATTTAGATGTTCTTGCGTATCTTCTACAGCTTCTTTTAACACGTTCAATTTTTCCTTTACAGCTGGTAGATGAGCGATTTGTGGTTTATTTTCAATAATGGCAATCAATCTTTTACAGTAAGTTAATTCATCTTTTACTTCGTTAGAAGTATTCTTCTTTGGAAATTTTTCTTTCATGGATTTATCAAATTGATACACTGCTTTGCGGGTATGTTTTGATTTTTCTTGTAAAAATTCTTTCGGTGATTTTTGGTTATAATGTGCTTTGGTATGTGTTGCGTCCACAATGATTGTTTTACTTTTGATAATGTTCTTTTCGAGTGCGATTTCAACTGTTTTTCCAATGAGCATATCTAATAAACTTACGTCTTGAAGACGAAGTCTTCGGAATTTTGTGAGTGAACTTGAATCAATCACGTCATCTTCTGGCGCCATACCTAAAAAATACTTGAAAGACATGTCATATTTTGAACGTTCGACAAGGTCTACATCAGATACATTAAAAATGGCTTTTAACAATAAGTACTTAAACATTCGAATCGGAGGAATCGCATTTCTTCCATTGTCTAAACAATATTTTGTTTTCAATTCTTCTAAAATGAATGAGAAATCCACTAGTTCGTTAATTTGACGAAGCATATTATCTTTTGGCACGACAATATCGTAAATGGCCATATATGGACTTAAGTTGAAAGTCTCTTGGTTTGAAATCATTGGGAACACCACCTGCATTTAGTCTCTCAATTATAAATTAAAAAGGCGAGGTATTCGACGATTGAATCGTCGAATACCTCGCTAAGTGGAACCAGATGAAGTTTTTCAGTGGCCTCTTAGAATTTAGGGCTCAAGCCGCTAAATACATTTTTTATTATTTCCACTGTCTACTTGACGGGGTGCAGTTCACTTTTCAATTGAGCGCTTGGTCTTTATTTTGATGACTAATTAATAAATTTTCAACCTGCGTTTTGATTGCTTGTTTGCATATCGAAGAACAACATCATTCCCTGCTGTCGCTACATGTACATCACTAAAGTATTCGTCTATCTTTTCCCATTTCACTATCCTAATTTTATCTTTGGCTAACAGTCTCTTAGAGTTGTAATAATCTTGTGTTATGTCCTATAGAAGCCTTTCAAGGATTGGCAAGTAGACCTTACTCATTTTAAGATTTTCTATCACTTTGAAATCACGCTGTAACGATTGAACAGCCATATCATAAACCACATATTTATGAAGTAATCGCCTTTGCTCGAAACTTATCATACTACTCGCTCTCAATTTAAGAACGTTTGTTCGTAATTATTATAGAGCGAACTTTTGCTTTTTGACAAGTGAAAGTTGCAGGAATAAATTTTAAGTAGCGTGATTTCGGTTACTATTGCCTAATTTTATATATACAATTCATGATAAATTTCCTAAAATAGTAATTAGTAGTCAAGACAGCGAGGAGAATATAATTGAGAAATTGCCCTAATTGTTTAGCCATTAATCCATTTAAGAAAGTACATAGAGATGGGGCTGAGATTGAAATATGTGAATATTGTAATACGATTAAGGAAGAAGAGTGCGAGGAATATCCGAAAAAACAAGTACAAAATAAAAATGATTCAGATCCAATTGTTACTGTTGCAATCGGATATACTGTGGGGGTAGTGTTTTTTGTTATTTTGATTATGGGTATTCTTAATTATTCTTAATTCTTAATATTTTGGACGACATGTAATGATATAATAAATGAACATTGACCAAGACGGCAATTAAGCTATCTTGGTCTTTACATTTTAGTTACTACGTTGTGCAATGATGAGTTTTAAACCTTCATAATCACCATTTGTCATAGTTCCATTATCAAATTTATCTAACCATAACTTCTCAATCAGCCCTTTATCTACTGCTTGTTTAATAAAGTCACGTACTGCCGCTTTAGTTGTTTTGTTTGTAAATTGCATTTTATCATCATTAGCATTACCCAGAAACTCTAAATGAGTCATCCATCTACTAATAATGCCCCCCGAACCGTAAGCGCTACCGATATATCGACTTTTTCCATCTTCAGAGCGTTGAATATAGATTCCATTTTGATTCAAAACTTGTTTCAACTTGTTTTCTTCTGTATTATCTTCCCATATAGCAATAATCTCTCACCATGAAAATACTTGTCCTAGTACATCATCCTGGGAAACATCTACATCTGGTAATTCTAACCCTTCAAATTTAGATGTATGTGCAAGCCTACTTGTAGCTTTACTTTCTTGAATTATTTCTTTAGAAGCCAATATTTCAGTAATACTCGTCCCTAATTCAACGTAATCTGTTGTTCGATAATCAATATAATAGTTTTTATTTTTCACCACTCCTGGTAATGACATTAGCGTAGTCTTTAAGTTTTCATTAATATCCGTTGCATGATAAATTCTAAAATAGCGACTTGGTTCATTATCCCATAATTCAAACGCTCTGATTTTATAGAAATTTGTTTTTACACGGTATGCTACCCAAGGAATGGATTCTGAAGTTTTGTCATCTCTTTTTCTTAATTCAAACATACTTGCAAGTCCACTTTCGATTAGAATTGGTTCCAATACATCAAACATAAATTCTCTCCCTTTATGTATTAATTTAATTATAGCAAATTACAAGAGCTTTATTGAAAATACACCAATTTTTGTGCCCTTTGCTTTTAGTTACATTCCTGTTAACTATATCTCATACACCATCACCTCCAACATTTGTTTGTTTTGTAATCACCCCATTATGCTAGTTGCTTTGTAAAATAAAAAAGACGCTCAAAATCGAGCACCTTAAGAAATCATTAGTCAACACAGAACAGCTACTTACTTATACTCGCAAGGCAAATGATAATTCATATAATCCTCAACATCATAAAGAAAACCGTACAGCTTTTCGTAACTTAGCGGTCCAGTTATTTTAACATAAGCATCTTGAACTGCTGGTGTGTAAAACGCCGAAAATAACTTATGATTTTTATAACGTTTCCTTGTTCGATCTAGACTATTATTTTTATATTCTTGTTCCAACTCTTTCCTAAGTCTTTTTGCTAGCAATAGACTTTCTTTTTTATCTGACTGAAATAGTTCCTTTCCAACTTTTGCTTCATTAATGAAATATTTCATTTTTTCGATAACGATTTCGTTTGGAATTTCGTCTATTCCATCAAAAAGTACTTTGCTCAATTTAGCATCACCTCACTCACAATCATAAGCTAGGGGACTAAAAGTAATAAAAACACCCCGAAGGATGTTAACTAATTTTGTTACGATTGAGTTGGTTTTCAATTCCAGCCCGATCAATTTGAATCCAATATTCTGCTATTTTTTCATCTTCAATTCTATATACCGCGCTTGCGATTTCAATAACCGGAAGACTTGTCGGCTTATATCCATCGACCTCTCCAACATGCGTACCAACTTGTTTCCAACGCACATATACTTTATTTTCTTGTACCATGAATTCTTGGATTTCTAATGAAAAATCACCATATGCTGCTACCATTTCTTTTACATGGTCTGCATAATCGGTGGGAGTTCTTAAAACTGTTGATTCCTCTTCAGAAATAACTTGGTGTGCCAATACTCGGTCTGCCATTAGTTTAGTAGCGTAATCTGGATTTTTCCCTGAACGTACTTCTTCAAAAAATTTTTTAACAATTTGCTCTGGTGTCATTTGAACCCTCCACTATATACATTTTGACAAGGATAACTATATCTCCTTCGCTTAATAATAATCCTATAGGAAACAAATAGGAACAATTTTCTGCAAATTCTACTCTCAAAACCATATCAAAGTGTTCTGGCTGTTTGATGCAGTTTTCAAAGCAAACTAAAAACACCACGAAGGATGTTAACTTGTTTTATTAGCTCTATAAAAGCACATTTATATTTTATTTGGTTATAATTTTCCAATTAGTTTAATAAATAAGTAATAAGGAGGTGATTATTTGAAAAAGAAATTAGGCATTCTTCTTTTTGCTGTATCACTTTTAGGCTTAACGTCTGTATCTACAATCTCTTCTGCATCAGCAGCTGGTCCCAATTGTTATAAGGTAGGTTCGGTATGGATATGCGAATACTAAGGAATTGATAGATAAAGATAATAATTTATTTCTAATTTAAAACCACTTTTTAGTGGTTTTTTTCTTAATCTAGCTTTAGCATATAAACACCACCTCCAATAAAAAGCTACTACTGATAAGTGGTAACCTAATCTACTTATTTTGTTCTGATTCTTTAATATCTTTTAAAATTCTAATAGTAGTAAGCAATTTATTGTATCGAATCGGACTTAACAAACTATTAATGAATGATAGAGACACTATAATTAGAAAATAATCATAAACAATCCAACAGATTTCAAAACCTCTGATTTATAAGCTTCATTCGATTCGAAGATGTTGCAGCAATTCCTACAAAAGCTCCTGTAAATGCCCCTGCTATAGAGATAATAATGCCATGTATTGTTCCGAAAAGAGAGAGAATAGAATTATTTTTGTTAATATTATTTTGGATAGTAACCTCCATTACTTCTAAATCTTCATAAGTAATCTCTTTCCATGTAACTTGTAATTGATACTTCATAGTTTGACTATCATAAATATCAAGGTTATACCCTCAAACTCTGCAATGTGTTTAGTTTTCATTCCAGATAACTTCCAGTCAAGTACAGTTAATTCACGTTCTTTTGTTAAATATTTAGAGTGTTCGTCAATGTAATCAATTTTATCCATGTATTCGTTTACTAAACGTTCTGGTAGAATACTATTATTTCTGAATGCTTGTTTAGTGTTGGATCACTGATTCCTCCACCTCTCGGCATTCCTAAATTGTCGTAGTTAGCGACCATAATTTCATTTGCATACGGACTCTTAATATCAAATCCTAAAGCTTTTTTCATGTGGCTGTAGCGATCAATAATCTACAATACTTCTGTTGCATTGTAATCTTTTTGCCCTTTTAACATAGGTTTGCCCTCCTAAGTTGTGTTATATGACTTATCTGACTAGCCTGAATACAAGGGAATAAACCAATTCTGAGCTGTAGCGTCTGCAAACGCTGCGGCTTTTTTGTCATTAATCTACAAAGTCAAAACCTCCGTATAGCTGTTCCCAAGCCTATTCATTATAACTCTCATCAACAGCATCCTTGGACTTCATCGCCTATTAGATTTTTATCAATTCCTAATTGCTCAAGTGCAAACGTCTCTTTTACCTGAGCATCTTGTTCATTCATTCCTACTAAAAAAGTAACTTTCATTATTTCCCTCTTTTGTTACCGAACATTTTGGTTTAAACACCCGAATTTTAAAATAGGATACAGAATAAGATATAGTACTGATTAATTTAGGGAGGTTAACATTTGAGTAAACGCAAAGATAGTTTTAATATGAATGACCTTTTATCGAATGGCGAAAATGATGCTGCTAAGCTTGCTGTAATTGCTGGACTAATTACTACATTAGGTGACGGCCTATCTACTATTGCAGCTATGATGGCTCTAGAGGAAGCTCAATCCCAACAATCAAATACCAACAATAATAGCTCCTCAAATAAAATAGATGAATTAGAAAAGCAAGTTCAATATTTAACAAAGGAACTAAATAAACTTAAATACTCAAGAAAATGAACCTCTTTCCCTGTTACACAAAATTTATCAGACACAATCCTCAAATTGTTTAGTAAAAAGTTGCTTCTTTTTCAACATCGCCCGACTCGAAATCTTCTTTTTTTCCCATAGCCTTATGACAATTCATACAGTAAGCTACTGTGCCTCCATGATGATTTAAATGGTCATACATACTACTCTGGTCAGCCATGAAATCACCCGTTTTTGTGTAGTAAGTAGTTGATGAGCCGGATACTCGCTCTCTCACATAGAACCCTTCACTAGCATTACAATGACGACATACGATAGTCATTTATTCACCATCCTTTTTGCTAAACAATTTCTTTCAAATCTTCACTTACCCCACCTACGTAAACGACTGATCTACTCAAGCTCTTTCCTAATGCTTCGTAGTTGCCTATAAGTCTTGCTTCTCCCACACTTTTAAATAGGATCATAAGCTCTACGTTTCGAACATGCTTGCACTCGAGAAAAGCTATGTGGTCCTGCTGATTAATTAGCCTTACTCTACGCTGTTTTACTTCCTTGCGAACCGTATTCATACGTCATACCACTAACGCATTCAAATAATGCAGCGTATATCCATTCTTCGACTTAACCTCAATACACTCATTTTCAAAGGTCTTATATGGTATTGTTTTCGACCGCCGTTTTTAGCCGCTTCCCAGTTCATTTGTAGCACCTCAAAAGGCAGAAGAACTGTTTTGTTATATTTACGAAAACTCACAAGGAGAAACGAAAAAGCGTTATTTTTATGCCATTATTCTAGTAGTTCATATTGGTGATTCGATAAATTATCAAGAGGGAAACTAGCATTGCTTATTTCCTTCGCATCGAAGGCAATAGATCGTCCTTTATATACTCCAGCAAAATCAACCCATTCTGTTTTTTCTGATCGCCCTTCGCCAAAACGTCCATTGTCTTTAATAATTTGTATTGGCGTAGGCGTGTAGATAATCGGCACAGTATCCACGAAGCCACAAAACACCGTTAATTCTTCTAATGTAGAAGCCTTTCGGAAATTCATCATCTTCAGTAAGTACCTCCGATGCTATTGTGATGGAGCCTGATGGAGCTTGTTGTTGCTGTAAAGGATTGACTGAATAACCTTCAAGCTGATCCAGATACTCCAGTCTTAGGTAAGGTCCTAATTCAAGCGGGCACAATTCCAAACCAAGTTCCCCAGCTCTTTTATAAATTTAAGTCGTATTAGCTCCTTCAGGAAAACCAAGGTCTTCAACATTTAGTTCAACGGTCTGTAGGCTGTATTTCGTAGCAGAAGTCATAAATCTATCGTCTGCAAATAGCCTCTCTCCATACTCATTCATCAAGATAGAGTATTTTTGTAATTTCTGGATAAGCTGCGATTTAGTAAGTCCGCCAACTTCCACCGTTCTACTAATAAATGTGCAATAAGGATATATTTCATCATTTTCGAAACTCAATTGTAGTCACTCCTATCAAATTTTTGTACATAGAAATAAATGTAAGATGTTTGATGTATTCAGGAATAATTTATATTGTTCCATTGAAATTGACTGTTTTTTCAGTATTTTAAGTACAGAAAACGCAGTTTCATAGTCAGTAATTACCACCTGTTCAAAATATTCAATTGTTGTTATTAGTTGATTTTATATTTAGACAAGGTACGTTTTATAATAGAAATTTTATCAAAGAAAATAATTTACATTACCTAGGTCTTATATCCTTTATTTCCATTTTGTTTTAAAATAAAAAAAAGCCAATATGATAGTGACCCCAAAAGTTTTTCGGTCTAACTCTTGGGATCTAGTTCATTTAGTGGCTTTCGTTAATTATCTTCTGCATATTTCCGAGTCAAGAATGCAGTCAAATGAGCTCGAATTATTTCTGTATCTTATTGGTTTTGTTGAAATCGTTCTAGAATTATAGTTAGTTCAACGTAATTGCAAATTCCGAGTTCGGCACGCCAGCAAATACAACTGTTCCGTTCTTCGGTAGTTTTACTTTGTTATTGCCGCTTATAACGGTAAAATTGATACATACTCCATTCTCATCATACACCGCGAACGAACTCTTTGATGGCAACGCCACGGTCATCGTTTTCCCTGCTGCCTCTTGTGGAATCGTAAACCATTTAGCATGCCCATTTGCTTGCAGCGTAACTTTGGATGATTGGCCTGCATCCAGCGGTTTTACGTTGGATTCACTTACGTATACAAATCCGGACATCTCTATATATTCATCGCCGCCTTCTGTATAGAAACGGGCTTCCGTCGTATCACGGCCACCCGCCACAGGTATTTGGAGCTGATGCATCGCCGTGTTAGGACCTGTAATTTTTAAGCTTTCCCAATAACCCTCCATGCCTTCTTTGCTATTAATTTGTTCGGCAAGCATCATTAAATATTGCATTGAACTAAACTTCTCACTCACAAGATAGAACTTGACGCCTTCACGCTTTGCCCATGCAGCAGCGGTTTCCTTCGATAGCACATTGTCTTCTAGTTTCTCGGCTACATATTGAGTAACCACTGCTTGCCCTAAACCTGGCAGCGATGAATATGTGCTCTCCTTCAAATAAGTTCGGCCATTCTTCTCAGTGACGAAATTGAGCTTGGCGGTACCATTCTCATTAATAAAGCTTCCATTCGCAGTATAAACATATTTTACTTGTGGATTAGATAGTAAGATTAGTTCTCCAGTCTTCGTAATTTCTATTTTGAATTGACCGAAACTATTGCCGTAAAAACCCGCTTTCTTCGCTACGTCTTGAGGCATTTTGGCTTTGGTCGGCTTGCCAAAGGATTTGTGCTTGATATCCTTAATTGTGCCCTTCTCTTTAAGCGCGGCGAGCAGTAATTCATTCGCCATCAGTTGATTTATAATGCTACTCCCACCGGATGACAACACAGCCACTGCCATCTTCTGTTCTGGAAGCACGACCAGTGAAGCATGTTGCAGTACCGTGTCGCCGCCTTTAGCTAAGCCCTTTATCCCATATTCACTAAATGGATATAGTTTCACACTATCCCAGCCAAGACCATAGTTGATAATATTATCTCCATCCCCAGGCCACATTCCTTTTTTATATTCCTCTTGCTCCATCGCCTTGACTGCCTTTTCAGAGAGGATTCCTTTTCCCTGTCCCATAAATATTTGTGAGAATTGCACCAAATCTTCTGCTGTGGAAGAGATCCCTCCCGTACCAATCACATTCACCGTTTCAGTAGGAAGCTGCCCTTGGTACATTGGAGAATAAAGTCCAGCCCGCTTATCGTCTTCCCATTTGTCCTGCGGCGTTTTCGTATGATTTAGCTTTAAGGGTTTTGTAAACTGTTGATGTATGAATTCGGTAAAGCTCAACCCGCTAATTCTTTCCACTACAATCTCGGCCAGCGTAAAACCGTCGTTGCAGTATACGGAGAACGCGCCAGGATCCGCCTTCAATTGCTGGTTGGACAATTGCTGCAACAAGTTATCATGTGCATAGGTATCATTATCTTTAAATAAAAATGAATTACTAAGCGTATTACCTTGCAAGCCGGAGGAGTGGTTCAACAGCATACGTGGCGTAATGCTCTTGAAACGCTCGTCTTTCATCTTGAAATCAGGAACATAATGGACGACAGGAGCATCCAAATCGACTTTTCCTTCGTCGACCAATTTCATTACAGCCGCTGTTACATACATTTTACTGACTGAACCAATCCCGTATAGGGTATCTTTGGTCAGTGGCTGTTTCCCTTCCATATCGTTCTTGCCTGTCTGACCCGACAAAATAACTTTACCATTATCAATTAGCGCATACTGCACGCTAGTTGTCTCATAGGTCTTCGTGAGTAGAGTAGCCTTCTCTGCCGCAATCTTTTTCAGTTCTTGACTAGCTAATTCTTGGCTAGCCACAACCGTAGTTTGACTGGTAGAAGACGCCATCGCCCATGTTGGTAGGCTCATCGTTAACGCTAATGTAGCGGCTAACACCGCAGATAGTTTATTTTTCATAAACGAATTTCCTCCTTTATAGATATACACTTCCTAAAACAATAATTAATGCCCCCATAATTAAAAAATTTTTCACTTTAACACCCTGACTACTCCCTTCACAAAGAAATATTTACCATAAATAGAATATCAAAGTTTTATTTACTCGTAAATACAGTGATAGACTGATACCATGTTGGGCTTTAGACTTATGGTTAATGATGACTAAGTAAATTAAAAAGACCAGCTCGGCTAAATTAGCTTTGCTGGTCATCTTCTATTGTGCAGCTACAATACTTATCCTGTTAAACCCTTTGTCCTATCGCAATAGCCAATTTATCCGCGGCTGGCGGCCTGCGCCAACTCAGTGAGCCACTTCCCTCGATTTCCTTTGGTTTTGGCAGCTATTTTCTTTAGCTTGTCCGGTCCGCCCCAGATTAAGTATACGATATGCTCGACCTCGTAATCCTGAAGGTCACGAACCTGATTTAGCAGCAGCATGAGATGCCTCTCATTTTCCATATCGGTTTTGATTTTAAGTTTCATAGAATCCGTGCTATGCAGCATACACTTCACTAGCGTAGGAATCGTTTCCGCGTTTACGCCTTGCCACTCGGCAAAAGCGACCGTGAAGTCGTTCTGAACGGACTGGTGTTCTTCGTCAACCATTGCCATATATTCTTCTACTAACGGAAAATAGGTCTGGTCCGCCAATCCGAGGCCGAAGACTGCATAACTACCTGGCATGCAATTCTTTTCACCTTCTGTATCCGTATACCATTCAAATGATTCCATCGCAGCACGGGCATATTCCTCCAACAAGGGATGCAAATTCGGATATTCTAGGGCATTGGCGAAGAAGTGATGCGTGCCCGACTTGGCCAATCCTTTGATTCGTAGCCATTGCCTTACGCCGGATTTCAGCTTGATTTGATAGCTTTTGTGGAAGCCCAGGCTTAACAAGCGAGTTAGAAACCGGAGGGCACGCGCATAACTCTCCTCCTTTTCTTGCTTAATGGCTATGTTCACCTCGGCAAACACATCGTTGGCTGTGCATTTCACTAGTTCGTCACAAAAACTGATATCTTCCTTGGCGAACGTTCCACTGCCTTCCTTTGTCATACGTTTCGCTCGGTCGCTTCCCAACTCGATTGCACAATTCAAAATATCCACACCCTTATCTCTTATGTGGGAGGGCTCGTATTTCAAAATCAAGGTTGCAGCATAGATGACTAGTTCAATCGGACCTTGCTCAGTATTTTCAATGCGGGCATCGCCTTTTTTCTTAAATTCTTTTTGCCATTGTGTTCCCATATTTTCGAAATAACAGGGTAACCAGTGATTCTCCAACCAATTCCGCAAAGCACCAATCAGATAACGACGATGTTCTGTAAGATGTTTGTTCTCTTTATTCACATATTGAATTTTCTCGAAAATAGAGATGATATGCGCTGCATCTAAATCTGGAAACAGTCTCTCGTCCAACAGGTGCTTGGAGAGGAAAAACGTCTCCACAGGTTTAGTCGGATTTTTTCCCGCTTCGAGCTTATCCACGATATAAAAGGAGATTCCTTTCAGCAATTGTTTCTTCTTCGTTTCGTCGACGTATTCCAGAATACGAACGTTAACATCTCCTTCTCGCGTCCGGAACTTGCCGTTAAACGTAAATGGACAATTAAACAAAGCCGGCGACAACTCGTCCAATTTTTGCCGTATGAAAGAAGCAAGCTCAGGGACGATCCGTTCTCTCACTTGTTCCTCGGTCAGCGTTTCTGAAGATTTGCCGGTCTTGACTACTGGCAACGTTAAAAAGTTTTCCGCTTCCCTCACCTTCACCCTGCCCTTGACATATTCGAGCAGAGCGTAATCATGTATTCCTGCCCGTAGTGAAGTACGATTTACGATTTGTTCCGCGTCCTTATCGCTAATATTGGTCATCCATTTATCGATTTCCAGTTTCATTTTGTCTATCGTTTCCAGAGTGAGACCCGTGTTCAACTTATGCTCCTTTGTATACATTGATTTTCTGCTCCTCTTCATATATTCTGACATCATTGCTTTTGAAGAGTTCTCTTGCAAACACCGCAACAACCTCTATCTTTGATAAAGAATTCATGAACCAGACGCTTCGTCGTAATGCGCATTCTGCTTTCAGGATTCCATAATATAGATAGTTCTGAATTATTTTCTATTATATCCCATCCCCGCAAGCAGAACAATTGGGCATGTGACCCATTTATTCACTGGATTCATGGATTCAAAATTGATAAACATATACAACTGATACAAATCATTAAAACAAAAAAGCCGCGATAATTGTGTAGTTTTCAAACGATGGAACTTCATCAGCTATGTATCCCGAAATAATTATAAGTGCCCCAGATTTAGAATGGAAAATCATCAAAGTTGACCTCTATCGCTCCCTTACTATTTGCGAAAGGATCTTCAACCACTGCATTATTTTTTATCTGCATGAAAGCTATTTGGAATAATGGTTACTCAGGTTAGGAAATAAGAAATAATTTCCCGGGTAAGCGCAAGAAATGACAAGTTTAGTCTTACATTTAAGCACCAAGCGTCTGATTTCGTCGTTATCCTCCATCTACTCAACTATCATACGCCATCTACCATTAATAGAAATTACACGTTTTATATCCAGTTTTTAATACAATAGAGGCATCATTTTTATATGAAGCCTTTGCGTCAACATACTGTGACTGTAAGTAAAACCTGTATTCCAGCCCCCAACTAATAACTGTTCTATTTTCGGCTCGACATATTTAATATTCTTTTGTTCTACTAATTCTAATAACTGCGCATATTTTTTTGTCGTATGTACCACTGTTGACAAATTGACCTATAGAAAGTGAATTTAGTACAGCTAATAAACCACCTAAGTGATCTGCATCGAGATGTGCTGCTACTAAATAGCGCAGATTGGTCGTCGGTCGGTCTCTTCTGGTAATTAATTGTTTTTATAAACACCACGGGAGGAGATACTTACCGCACCGACCTACCTCCGAGTTTAATTGTTAATTTATTTCATACATATATAAAATGTAACGTTTGATACAAATGAACACTTGCACCATTTGATACATATTATGAAGCTGATTTTCAAGGATTGATGCTAGACTTTCAATAATACATAAAACCAGAGTTAATCTACAAAATGTAGAATCAACTCTGGTGACGAAGATTGTAAAACGAACCTAACTTTTATTTGTGGTCTACTATTATTTTATTAATTGTCTCATAATAATTTCTTCACCGATACGTCCTATTAATCTCTCATTTGTATCCTCAAATCCTACTTTTAAATAAAGTTTTTGTGCTAGTATATTATCTTTGTCTACAACTAAAACAATTTCATCACAATTCGGAAATTCTTTTTTAACAAACTCAACTAGTAATGTCATTCCTTGTTTTGCGTAGCCTTTTCCTTGTTCGGTATGATTAATTGATAGTGCCGTTAATAACATAGCATTCAAATTATTAGAGTATTTCTTTACTCTCTCATTTGAATTTAGGAGAAAGAAACCAACTGGTGTATTATCACTTAAAATAACAATACGATACTGTCCCTCATTAATTTCCTCAAATTTGCTTGGAAGTGCAGAAAATTGTTTTTGTTCCTCTGTAAGTATAAAAGAGTTCAATTCTTTCATATATTCACTTGAAAAATACTTTAATTCAACCCTTTTTAATTTTTCCATAACAAAATTCTCCATTCATTTTTTCTATACTTTACCACTTAAATAGGTTTAGGTCATTATTTTTCGAAATTTCAAAAAGCATTTTGTCAAATTTAATTTCTAATTCACATAACTACTCAAAATAAAATTCTACTATTGAAAATATGGTAACGAACTATACTTCATTGACTGATTATTCCCATTATTGATTAAATTCTGTAATTAGTTTATAGTTTACTATGTTAGTAAAATATTACATCGAGGTGTTACATGAAAGTTTTAGAACGTTTTAGTCAGTTTGTTAGCAATACATTTGCAATTTGGGTGCTCCTTTTTGCAGTGCTTGCCTTTTTTATCCCTAGCGGATTTTCTTGGATTGGAGCGTATATCACGACATTATTAGGTATTGTAATGTTCGGTATGGGATTAACCATAACGGTTGCGGACTTTAAAGAAGTCTTAACTAGACCGAAAGATGTGGCAGTTGGTGTAGTTGGTCAATTTCTAATCATGCCAACTTTAGCCTTTTTACTGGTGAAACTGTTCAATCTTCAACCGGAAATCGCAATTGGAGTTATATTGGTAGGTTGCTGCCCAGGGGGCACATCTTCAAATGTCATGACATTCCTTGCTAAAGGGGATGTGGCATTATCGGTGACAGTTACATCTATCACAACTTTATTAGCTCCGATCATCACACCTGGACTTATTTATTTATTTGCAAGTGAGTACATAGATGTTGCACCTAGTGCACTTTTCATGTCGATCGTCAAAGTAATTATTATTCCGATTGCATTAGGCTTCATTGTACAAAAGTTCTTTAACAAGCAAGCTAAAGCAAGTGTGAAAGTGATGCCACTTGTTTCTGTAGTAGCCATCGTTGCTATTGTGGCTGCTGTAGTTGCAGGCAATCAACAAAAGATTGCTGAAACTGGTTTAATTATTTTCACTGTTGTTGTTTTACACAATTGTTTAGGCTATTTAATCGGGTATTTATTTGGAAAGATCTTCGGTATGAACTTAGCGAAAAAGAAAGCTATTGCTATTGAAGTTGGAATGCAAAATTCGGGCCTAGGTGCATCGTTAGCTGTTGCACATTTCTCTCCATTAGCCGCGGTGCCAAGTGCGATTTTCAGTGTCTGGCATAATATATCAGGTCCTATATTAGCAACCATTTTTAGTCGTATGAACGATAAGGTTAAGTAAATAATTCAACACATAGCATTTAAATGTTCAAAAACTCTGGAAGCGGCTTTTCAGCGTTTTTACTTTAATAAGAAATAAGTATTACTCACTTTATAATAATCCTTATTCATATCGACTGTTATGCCACGAGGCTTAAAACATAGATAGGCCGTAAAGCTTTCTTAAAGAAAACTCTGCGGCCTATTTATCTCTTGTTATAAGATTTTTGTATTAGACTCTCCCGTATATACTTAAAGAGCTCTCAGACGAATCGAGACGGAGAATTCTGGATTTTCAATACGTCTGAGAGCCCTTCTATTAAGTGCCAGTTACATTTAATCATGTAGGTTATGATTGTACCGAAGCTTCAATTTAACTAAATTTCTCAATTAATACGCGTGTTGTAAGTAGGTGTGAAATGCTTCTTAATAGCTGGCTGAGAGATATCAAATGCTTCAACTATCTCCTTTTGGGTAATACTTCCTAATATGGCGTCGCGTTGAATCACCTAATGCTCGATAAACATTTGGCATGATCGTTTCCTCACTTTACACATAACTGTTCGGTTGTATGTAAAATATAAATATGAGCGGAAATAACGTCAAGACTTTTCTTAAAATACAAATAGTTATCCGCGAAAATCAACCTTTCGGCTACTTCATCATCCGATTCAAAAGTGAACCATACCGCCCTTTAATAAAGTAATTGCAAAATAGAAAAAAAGTTACTCATTATTTTTCAAATGAGTAACTTCACTTTGTTGAAAAAAGATATGTAAAGGTATGCTATCCCTTAGGTTTCTCGTTCTATGTGTAACAATGACTGGACATACATTATTTTCAACTACTACACACCATTTCATTCAAATAAAGAGAGGATTGCTATAATCCATACACCTATCACTAGTATTAAAAACCACCAGCCCATAAACTTTACGAACTTTTTTAAAAATGATTTCTTAATGAATTTTTCTGAAAAGGAACTCATCTTTAAAAAATCTTCAGTATTTTTTAACAGCATGTAAGAAAAACTGCCGAAAATTAACGTAACCACTATTGCCATAATAAACATTTCCAAAGAACCTACTCCTAAACTTTAAATTTTAAAACGTCACTTACTAATTATATTATTTAGTTACTAGATTGCCTACCAAAAAATTCAAGAACTAGCCCTAATATAAAATCACGTTCTAAAATTGGAATGTACAGTAGATATCTTCCGAATTCCTCCTTGTTGTATTTCTCCACGTTCTTGCCAGTTTACTAAAGAGCGTATATACTATCGCATTTTTCATCAAAACAATTCTGTGACTGTATATAGGACAAACCTTCAAAAGAAACTCCAATAAATTCGTATGATTCGGACATAAGGAGCAAATGCTGTAGTTATGTTCTAAAATCCAAAGCAGTGAATTTTTATTGCCTCAGAACAACCACATTACCTTCTATAGGAGGAAAAAATGAATATAAAATTACGGCTTAAAATAATGATTTTTCTTCAATTTTTTATTTGGGGGACTTGGCTCGTTACATTCGGTTCTTATATGATTAATACGTTGAATTTTACCGGCGCGCAAGTTGGAATCGTGTATAGTTCTAACGGTCTTGCAGCCATTATTATGCCCAGTCTTATAGGTATAATTGCAGATCGTTGGGTAAAAGCCAATGTTTTATACGGAATATTGCATTTTCTCGGTGCGATTACCCTATTTATTGCGGCTCAAATTTCCGATCCTACGATGATGTTTTGGGTAATGTTCTTTAATTCAATCGTGTATATGCCAACACTTGCATTATCGAATACGATTTCTTATTTTAGTTTGGAGAACAAAGGGTTTGATATTATAAAGGACTTCCCTCCTATTCGTGTCTATGGGACAATTGGTTTTATTCTTGCGATGTGGATTATTAGTCTTGCCAAAATTGAATTAAGTAATATTCAATTATTTATTGCTAGCGGCTCTTCGTTAGTTCTTGCACTTTACACAATTTCTCTTCCGGCATGCCCAACTTCCAATGAAATAAACGACAAGTCATGGGTAAGCCTTTTGGGACTTGATGCTTTTGTTCTTTTTAAAGATAAAAAAATGGCTTTGTTTTTAATTTTTTCTATGCTACTAGGCGTTGCGCTTCAAATTACTAATACATTCGGTGATCCATTTTTACACGACTTCGCATTGAACCCTGATTATAAAAATAGCTTTGCTGTTAAATATCCAGCTATTTTATTATCAGTGTCACAAATTTCAGAGGTATTCTTCATTCTCACCATTCCGTTTTTTTTAAGTAAGTATGGCATTAAAAAAGTAATACTCATCAGTATGATTGGATGGACATTACGTTTTGTTTTCTTTGGGTATGGAAGCCCTGTTGGCGGAGGATTTTTACTATTGCTGTTATCAATGATCGTTTACGGTTGTGCCTTTGATTTTTTTAATATTTCGGGAGCAATTTTTGTTGAAAAAGAAGTCGATCATCGAATTCGAGGCAGTGCTCAAGGATTATTTAGTACGATGGTCAATGGTATTGGCGCCTATTTAGGAGCTGTAATTAGTGGCAAAGTAGTTGATTATTTCACAGTTGAGGGCGTAAGAAATTGGCAAAATATTTGGTTGTTCTTTGGCGGTTATACGTTCGTTTTGGCCATCATTTTTGCCATCGTTTTTAAATATAATCATGACAGTAACGCATTGAAAAATGGATAATATCACCTGCACAAAAGAAAGAGCCTAACCATTCATGGTATAAGGCTCTTTAACTGTAATGGAATTTCCCACTAAAGAATTCCACAAAATCCGCTAAAAGCTTAGACGGAATAACGTTTTCTCCACTCTTCAAGAGACATCTCATTAAAACTCTCCATATCATCTAGTCTCAATGGTGTAATGAATTCTAATGAATTACCATCCGGGTCTGAAAAGTAAATTGCTGCATGTGCATGAGGATAATTTGATAATACTAAAGGTTGATGTTCGGAAGTAAGGCCAAATTCAGTGCGAACTTCAATGCCAATTGAAGACAACCACTCTTTTACACGCTTAAGATCTTCTTCGTCAATTATCAATTATGCCTCGGCATAATTGCGTCCGGAATCGGCTTTGTGCTTGCACAAAGCACTCCTTTCCGATTCCGTGACATCCGCCGGAGGCTTTAACTTCTTTCAGCGGGTGCTTGCACACCCGCTGAAAGAGGTTAAACGCCAAATGTCGGATAGATGGATGGTATTTTAATTCAACGCTATCACTTTCCCATAAACCTAACCAGCTTTCCCCTTTAACGATCCAGAAAAAAGCTACCTTTCCTTTTTTGTAAGCGAGCTCCAACCCTAATTTTTGATAAAATACAATCGAGTTTTCTAAATTACTAACTGGTAAATGTGCTTCATATAAACCTTTTATCATTTTAATATACTCCTACTTCACCTTTATTTATGAAATAATATATAAAAAACACATTCCATTTACATCCATCTTTAGTCTGAAATTAAAAAAGCCTATCCTCTAATCATTAAAAGAACTCATATAATCCATTAACAAAATACTCATAAAATTAAAAACCCCCTCCTTTGAAAAGAATTTAGACTACACTTCCCCTTTCTAAATAATCAAAGTAATTATATCAATCTAATTTCCATTAGAATCATAAAAAGATTCTCTTTCTTTTTTCATAACAAGCGACTTTAATGTATCGCTTAATTCCTGAATACGACTAGTTGTATTCGTCATCATTTCAAGCATAGTATGTTCGTCCTCCACCGAGTGCACAATCTCTCCTGTGGAAGTTGCATTTTGTTCGGTCATGTCATTAAGTTTTTCAATCTGGAATTGGATTGTTTCAAACTGAGAAATGGCGCTGCTTAATTCATTCATCCCTCTAGTTAAATCTATATTGGCATTATTAAATGAATCTTTTAGAACATTGAAGAAGTTGCTCACATCTTGTAAAAGCATTTCCCCTTGTTGTAACGCTCTTTCGCCGTCATCAGAGCGTTGATGAGCTTCTGTTGATTTTTCGAACAAAGTCCTCGTTACATTCGTAATACTTACCGTAATAGCAGCACTTTCTTCCGCTAATTTCCGCACTTCATCAGCAACGATGGCGAATCCTTTACCATGCTCCCCCGCTCTTGCCGCTTCAATTGCAGCATTAAGAGCAAGTAGATTCGTCTGTTCTGCAATATGCTGTATGCCCTTTAATAAACTATCTACGGTTTTCAAGCTAGTTTGTAACTCATTCACTGTTTCGGCTGTAGAACTCATCGCTTGATTCATTACGTCCATTTGCACCATCGCATCCTGCATTTTCTCCCATCCTACTAGAATCTCCTGCTGCAAATCAGTAGATTTTGAAACAGTATCCTTTGAAATTGAGAATGTTTCGTTGACAAAATGCACAGATTCCTTCATCGTGCCATGAATCATTTGTAAGCTAGATGACTCCTGCTGAATACTTGCGGAAATATCCTCAGTAGCTAAAAGAATTTGTTTACTAGACCCTGATATACGCTGCATTGTTTGTTGGAAATGTGTAACGTGCTCATCTAAGGCTTGACTACTTTTTTCAATTTCCTGAAACGTATTCTCAAGTTGATTTAATGACGTTTTTACTTCATCTTGCTGAATTGCAGCATGCTCAATTAGTTCATTGCCCCATTTTGCGATTAAATATAATGCAATAATAACACCATTCATAATCGCTAGAAGGGTTATGAATACCGTTATATCATTAAATGGACCTAGTAATGATTCAGACTTAACAATATAAAGAATCAGGAAGCTGATGTTTGTTAGCACGCCAAAAAATACTAGTAATTCTTTCTTAAAATACAGAGCGATAATGGCCACCGAACAAAGTAAAATATAATGTTTATTTAATGAAAAGCTTTCAACTAAAAATAACGTAAAGACAACACTTGAAGGAATCATTCCAAAAATAAAGCCTTTAACATACGTTTTAATTGGTAAAAAGTAATTACATATAGCTAAAGCAATAACCGCAAGTCCAACAAATAAGAACATAATGCCCTTTGAAAATATGAGCGGTCCACAAATTAGCGCAGCCAAAATTGCAATGATGGCTAAATTAACTCGATGGACCTTTTGTGTATCGTAGCGAATATTTTTCTCCATTAATAAATCCTCCTAAAAAATGAATGGACATTCAGTATAATTTTCTATTATTATAAAGTATAATCACTACTTTTTATAGATAAAAAATGCATATTAGAGAATATTTCGTACTCAATAGAAATGAAGGGGGATTATTTAATGAGGAGAGTCCAACAACTTGCACCAAATTTTTATTGTATTGATACACACGATTTAAATCGAGAACAACGTACAAGCTCATATTTGCTGATTGATGAAAAAATTGCCTTAATCGAGACTTCTGCTAGTCCGTCTATGCCTTATATAGTAGAAGGTTTGAATGAATTACATATTACTCTGGAGGATATTCAATATGTAATTGTTACGCATATCCATTTAGACCACGCTGGAGGAGCAGGTTTATTTTTACAAAGCTGTCCAAACGCCACATTCGTTGTCCATCCACGAGGTGTATCTCATATGGTAGATCCAAGTCGTCTAATTGCAAGTGCTAAGAGTGTTTACGGAGCAGAATTCGATCTTCTATTTGATCCGATTGTACCTATTGATGCTGAACGCATTATAGAAATCGGCCATGAGGAGGTACTATCTTTAGGTCAGCATCAGCTAACGTTTTATCATACAGAAGGTCATGCAAAGCACCATGTATCAATGCATTATTCTGCTACGAACGGATTGTTTGTTGGAGATACTACTGGTGTACGTTATCCAGAAATGGAGAGCGAAGCAATTGATTTAATTATTCCTTCCACTTCACCAAATCAGTATGACCCACATACGATGGAGCAATCTATCCAGCTTTATGAAAAGTTAAATGCTTCAGAATTGTATTTCGGTCATTTCGGTGCATATAGAAATCCGGCTGAAGCTTACAGACAAGTGCGCTATTGGACGCCGCTATTTCTAGCTGAAGGAAAAAAAGCGTTAACGGTATCTAGTGATTTTAAAGAACAAGTACATTATTTAGATAGTAGCTTGAAGGCACTATTACACAACTATTTACAGGAAAACGGTATCGCAGAAAATCATCCCGTTTATCAAACAATCCCGTTCGATACCATTGTTTCTGCAATGGGGATTCTTGATTATCTAGAAAAGAACGACGTATAGAATGGTCCTTAAACACGATTTGTTTAAAGATTCAGTAGAAAACACATCGGCGACTTTCTTAATACTTGATTGAGAGAAATCGTTTGCCCCTTCCCGTTTTAAGGGCTGTCATTAGTTTCTAAATATAAGGATCGTGCTGGTCTATTCTTTTATTTTCATCTAACCCATTCTAACTTACCGCGATTATATGACCAAAAAGGTTAACCATCTCATACGAGGTGGTCTTTTTGTGTTTTTAATCAAAAATGAGACTAATTAATTGATACTGATTAAAAAGAGGCAATTTCTCTTTAGAAACTATTCAATACTCCAAAATAAACTCATTGCTATCCTCGTTGGATTTAGAAAAAATTACATATATAAAATAACGCAATAAATTGTTAAGATTTGATAGGTAAAGTATTCTATGGAATGAAATTGGAAAGGTGACTTTTCTCCAGCAAGTAAAGGCGTTTATTTACTAATTGAGAAAATAGTAATAGAATTACTCTTTACTTATTCTTTTAAAGATGTGAGAAAGCGAGTTCCTTATTTTCAGAAGTTTGGATGGGAGTAACATTACCTATTCTTTTATCATTCATATTTAAACCGCTTAAACCGATTATTATTGTTGATGTTACTGGTATATGTTTTGTAATTGTAAGTGAGGTAAACATTTGTTGTTTAACTAGCGAGTGCTCTCATTAAATATTCGATTCACGAAATGCCAAAAGAGGAAGACTGAGTGCTCTCTATGCATTATATAGATGAATGATGTCTTTTTTGTTTTACAGCAACAATCTTAACAAAAAAGGAGTAACCCAATTGAAAATTTTTTTAAATGTAATATCTTATTTAGTTACTGCTATTGCCGCAGTTCTCGCATCTTTTACTTTAGCAGAAATTTATCATTTTAATAGTGATGATCAATATAGGTATTACCAAATTGGTATTTTCTTAATGTCACCTATCACTGTGATTATTTCCTTTATTATCTGTTATTTTTTAATAAAAAAAATAACGATCAAACCGATAATTTTTGGTACATTAATCGGTTTTTGGTTGATCAAAGTTATACCAATGGTTATCTTTTCATATCACTACAGATTAGACGAAGATTACATACTAAACATCTTTATTAGGAACACAATTGACTACTATATCCTGTTATTGCCAAGCATTCTTGTGTTTTTATCTCATTTCTTATTAAAGAAATATAACAACTGGTTGCATATCAGTGGCTTTACACTTGGAGCCACTATCAGTTTCTTTTCAACCTATGCAATAGTTCTTTATATAAGACATCTTAATAATTCATTAACTTCGTATCATTATTTCGATAACAACGAATTAATGATCGTTCTCGTAGGAACTGCTATTTTCACGATTCTAGGAAATATTATCGGACTCAAGAAATTTAATCAGACACAAGAGAATTATAAAGAAGATATAGCTAAGTAAATTAAAAAGAGGTGCGCTAAATGAATGATGTGTTTTATAAATAAACACTTTAAGCTACAAGCATCTGCAGACTTAAAGCTCATAGCTGAAGAAATAACAAAACAAGCTGTTACATGGGCTGTTAACAGTCATTGGCATGGCGACCATATCCGAGGCAACCAAACATTTAAGCAAGTCACCCTTAGTAAGTATTAACATTAATTTTTGATTTAGCAAACGAAATCAAAAACTATTCAAAAGATTTAGATTACATAATAATATTAAAATCTTGTTAAAAAGCATCGCCACTAAAGCTGATGCTTTTTGCTTTTATTGAGGTTATGCTCCACTCTGCATGTTCAACTTATGAATGTATCATTGCTCCTTTAAACGTTCTAAAGCCGAGTGAAAATCCTGGCTCTCCCCTATTTCGCGGAAATTGTTAAATGGATTGCTTCCTTCTTTCATACGCTCCAGTACAGCAGGAATCGTAAATTGATCAGGTGTTAAATACTCATTAACCTCTTCCCAGTATAATGGCGTTGCCACTAATCCCTTCTCATTGCCCCGAGTTGAATAGGGCGCAATAATCGTCTTGCCTTCTGCATGCTGCACATAATCTAAATATAATTTTTGATGTCTATTCTTCTTTAAACGCTCGATCGTATACAATTCTGGCTTTTGCTCACATAAAAAACGACAGATAAATTCAGTAAATACGCGCACCTCATCATAAGTAAAGGCGTTTTCAGGTAATGGTATATATAGCTGTAATCCTTTACCCCCTGATGTTTTCACAAAAGATTGAAGCTTAAAATAATCGAGCATTTCCTTTAAATCCAGTGCCCCAGAAACGGCAAGCGAAAATTGATCGACTGAAGGTGGATCTAAATCGAAGACAATTTCAGTAGGATGCTCTGTTTCTAACGTTTGAAAAGGTATGTGCAGTTCTAATGCAAGCTGATTGCCAAGCCATAGTAATGTTTCAAGATTGTTGCATACAAGATAATGAATATCGTCCATCCATCCTGTTGAAGCAAATGCAGGTATTTTCTCTGGACTACTTTTTTGATAAAAGCTTTCCCCCGGCACGCCATGAGGAAATCGAATTAACGTAAGCGGTCGATCTCGCAAAAAAGGTAGCAAATACGGAGATATCATTTGCAAATAATGCAAATAACCATCCTTCGTAATACCGATTTCAGGCCAAACTGGCTTATCAGGATGCGTTATCTGAACAGTGTCTGGAATAGGAAAAAGCTGACGCTGCATATGCTGCCAATGACAATCCTCTGGCAACATCTCCAGTCGAAATGCATGAAAACGCGGTTCTCGACATTTGCTGCCATCAAAATCAATACACGCTATATCGACACAGATGGATGGCTCCAACTCCCATGTTTCATTTTTCCTCTGCCCATTTGCTTGAAAAAAAGCAATAAGTGTTTTACGTTCTTCCTCTGACATTCCATGTTTAAAACTAACTACTTCAACTAGCTCCTTCTGTTGATACATACTGCCATGAAAATAACCATTGCTATGATCATATTTCGTAACGATCACCGTTACATATCTCCAATTTTTTATTTTCAACCAATGTGTCGAGCGTGTATCCCCAACCCATTTACTTGTTTTCTTCTTCGCAACCATGCCCTCTCCGTTGTAAACCTTAATAGCCTGCCAAAGAGATTCACTTTGTTCCACACTATTAATCACTTGCAAAGGACGCTGATCCTCATAATTGACAGTCACCGGGAGCTTTAAAGTCGCAAAAAGCTTAGAAAGTTGCTGTTTGCGTGTTTTTAAATACTTACTTGTTAGCGACTCCCCTTTTAAGCTCAGTAAATCAAAAGCTATATAGTGACAAGGGAAAGTTTTAGCATGTGTAACAATAACATCTTTGTTTTGCATCCTTCCTCTTTGTTGGACAAGCGAAAAATCACTATTAAAGTTATTCGTTAAACAAACTAATTCACCATCAAATGTAAATGGTAAATACTTTTTAACTTTATTAAATATACTTTTACAAAAATCGAGTATCTCAGGAAACAAGTGATTTAAGTTATTGCCATTTCTACTTATTAACATTGGCTGTTCGTCCCACACTAACATACATCTAAATCCATCATATTTTGTTTCGTACATCCATTCTTCGCCAATAGGCGTTTCAAGCACTTCCGTTAAAAGCATTGGTTTCATAAGAATACCTACTTTTCTTTTTACCTTCAGTTTTTGACGATTTCACTTTAAGATACATAAAAATAAGCAAAATATATCATAGTAAGAAAAACGAGGTGATTCAAATGCATACAGTTTGGAAAGGCAGTATCTCATTTGGTCTTGTCAATATACCGGTAAAACTTCATGCCGCTACTGAAAATAAAGACATTAAATTACGACAGCTCCATAAAGAATGTCATACCCCTATTAGCTATAAAAAGGTTTGTGAAGGCTGTAACCAAGAAGTAAAAGATGAGGATATCGTAAAGGCGTATGAATATGCCAAAAATAAGTTTGTCGTATTAGATCAAGAAGAATTAGAGAGCTTGCGGAAGGAAAATGAAGATAAGGCCGTTGAAATCATTGATTTTGTGAAATTAACAGAAATCGACCCTATTTATTTTGAGCGCACATATTTTTTGTCCCCTGATTCGACTGGCGGAAAGGCTTATTCCCTTCTACGTCAAACTTTAGAGCAATCAGGAAAAATAGGCGTTGCTAAAATTATTATCCGTTCAAAAGAGCAATTAGCAATCGTACGCGTTTATCAAAACGCTTTAGTGATGGAAACGATTCATTACCCTGATGAAGTAAGAAGTGTTGGTGATGTTCCAAATGTGCCAAGCGAACAAAATATAGTTCCAAAAGAGCTAGAAACTGCACTGATGCTCGTTGATCAATTAACGACCGAATTTAATCCTGAAAAATATACAGATGATTACCGCAATGAATTAATGGAGCTTATAGAGGAGAAAAAAGCTACGAGTACAATTTCAGCTAACGATAAACGCCCTGTCCCAGATAATGTCACGGACTTAATGACAGCGCTCCAAGCCTCTTTAGAGAAAACGAAAAAGCCCGCAACAAGAAAACGAACAACGAAAACGAAGAAAAATGCTTAAAATACACATATAAGAAGCGTATCCTTTATTTATTGGATATGCTTTTTTTAAAGAATCTCCCTTTTACTTGATACGACAATTAGCTTGTCTCTATACATTCCATATTTGTGATAAAAATTAGGCTTGCCAATCTCCTCAAAATGACGATTCCATTTAAACATTTTTATAAATATTGAGAAGCTCGGTTTGTAATTGGACTTTTCCAAACCGAGTTTTTGTAACGTAAATCTCTTTATTATTCGATAACTTCTGATGTAATAATTCGTATTTAAGAAAATAATTAAGTCGGCATTCGAAAAACTTTGCGCTACCCACTCCTCATTATGAACTCCCTCAATAATCCAAGCTTTTGTAAGAATAATATTTTGCAAATAATTCACTTTTTGTCGATCGGCCCTTCTAATATCCCCTGAATTTTGTCTGATCCAAACAACATTATCTAATTCATAATAAGGATTATTTAATTTCTCGGATAATTCTTTCGCTAAAGTAGTTTTCCCGCTCCCAACAGAGCCAATGATATGTATTTTTTGAGGAAATTTAGTACTCAAATGAACACTCCTATTCATTTTTCAATTTGATTATTTGTGGCTCACCACCATAGCGTGGGGTTGATTTCCGTTCCGGCTGGGCGCTTTGTTGCTGACGCTTCGCTTTCGCACAGAGCAAAGCTTCCTGGGAGCTTCCGATGAGCCGCTTCACTCGCGATGCTCGCTCCAGGGTCTCGGGCCAACAGGATGTTGTTCACGAAGGTGTCGCCCAGCCTCCATTCCAATCAACTTATATATAAGGCATTTGTTTATAAGCACCAACTATACATTTCAATAAAAACCCAATTTGCATGAATATTGGATATATTATACAATATTCTTACAATTAAAGAAAAAGTCGAAGGAGCCAAATTATATGTTTCAAAATGAGTTTAGTGGAAATCTAGAGAAATATAATAACCCAATTGAATATGATGCACTCTATGAAAATTATAAAGTAGATTTACATTATATTGAAAATCACCTAAAAACAAAGAACGATACGATTATTGAATTAGCTTGTGGGACAGGTCGATTAGCTATTCCCCTTGCCAAGCAAGGATATGAGGTTTATGCAATTGATATTCATGAAGGGATGATTCAGCAAGCCATTGAAAAAGCGAAAAAAGAGAATGTTGATGTACATTTCACTGTGCAAGACTGCACACAACTTCATTTACCAATCACATCCAATTTTATTTATATGACAGGTAATTCATTTCAACATTTTTTAAGTAATGATAGTCAAAATGCTTTATTCCAATCCGTTAAACAACACTTACATCCTGGAGGAGAATTTGTATTCGATACGCGAAACCCAATTCTAAGCGAGCTTTCTATTGTAGATGAATACGAAGAAAGCTTGGTTACTAGCAAAGGAGAAAAACTAACCATTCAACATCATGAAGAATATGACCCTATCACACAGATCTTAACTGGTCGTTCTATCAATAAGCTAGAACATTCAACTTTCGAAGATTTAATTCGAATTCGCTATACGTATCCAATGGAATTAAAGAGGCTATTAGAACAAAATGGATTCGACTTGTTACATCTATTTGGGTCATGGAACAAAAGTGACTTTACAAAAGATAGTAATTGTATGATTGTACATGCACAATTGAAAAAATAAATACTCATTCCACAAACACCAGTTCCCCTCTTTCTGTTATAATGAAAAAAAACTAGGAGCTCAATAGATGATAAACATTCGTGGACGCATGGAGCATTACCATATAACAGGTTTAAGTATTGTAGCTATCGAAAAGGGAAAAATCAGTAAGCAAGAGCATTTTGGTGTTCTAGAAGCAGGTACCGATAAAATAGTTAATGAGCACTCCATTTTCAACGCTTGTTCGATCAGTAAGTTTCTAACAAGCATTTTAGTAATGAAATTCGTAGAACAAGGAATTGTAGATTTAGATGAAGATGTTAATAAAAAACTAGTTTCATGGAAGGTTCCTGACAATCCTTTGACGAAGCATAAAAAAGTTACATTACGCAACTTACTTTGTCATCAATCTGGTATTGTGGACCCTGAGGGCAGTTTTATGGAACTAGAATCTTTCAACGAAATACCGTCCATGGTAGAAATATTGAATGGTACAACCTCTTATTGCCCTACTACCATTGAAGTGACATATGAACCTGAAAGTGAATTTCACTATTCTGATGCAGGCTTTTGTCTTATTCAACTATTACTAGAAGATATAACTCAAAAACCTTTTTCTTATCTCATGGACACTTTTATATTTAAACCACTAAGCATGACAAACAGTACATGTTCTACCTCTCTTTCAACATCGACTTTAGATAATTTTGCATGTGGCCATGATCAAAATGGAGCTGTAATTCCAGGGAAATATTCTATTTATCCTTATATTGCAGCTTGTGGTATATGGACTACCCCAAGCGATTTAACAAAATTATTATTGGATATTATGAATGCTGTCAAAGGACAAAGTAAAATTGGCATTACGTCCAAACAAGTAAAAGAACTATTCCGCACACAGGGATGTAAAGAATGGACAGGTCTCGGTGTATTTCTAGATGGCACGGACGACAAACTCGAGTTTACCTCTCTTGGCTGGGGTGTTGGATTTCAATGTATGTTAGTCACCTATCCATATATTGAACAAGCGATTGTTATGATGAGCAATACTGACACAGGTATGCATCAAATGAAGGGAATCATGGGGGAAATCTACCGTTCGCTTTCCTCCTATTAAAAAGAGGCTTATCAAATAGCCTCTTTTTTCAGGTAAAGTATCATCAGCCCTATTATTTTGGTTTCAGCTTAACTGATGAGAAACTGCGGAGAGTGGCGACTGCTGAGGGATGAGCTTGCGCGGAAAGCCCCGCAGGAACGTAGTGACGAGGAGATTGAAGCCAAGCCCGCGGAAAAGCGCCAACTCGGAGTGAAAATCAACCTTTGAGGCAGATTATCTAACCTTTTTCTTCACCTTATAATGCATTTGCACCATTTGCCCAAAGCGTTGTGTATTTACTAACTCCAGGTCTTGAAATGGATTACTATCCTTAAACAATGGAATGCCAGAACCTAATAGATGAGGTGTAATCGTAATAATTATTTCATCTATTAACTGTTCCTTTATAAAAGGATCGAGAATTCCCGCTCCACCAACCATCCAAATTTTAGAGCCTTCCTGTTCCCTTAACTTTTTAGTAAACGCTACAATATCTTCGTTTACAAACTCAACATGTTCGTTTTGACCACTTAGTGAAGTTGTGAATACATAACATTTCTTATCAGGATATGGAAAAGACTCAATGTGGTCTACAACCCAATCATACGTTCTTTTACCCATAATAACAGTATCAATGGATTGATACATATCTGAATATCCAGCATCCCCTTCCCCCTCTGCTTCTTCTAGCCATCGTAAATCATCATTCTCTTTCGCAATATATCCATCCAAACTAGTTGCAATATATAAAATAATTTCTCGTGACATAACATCATCTCCTTTAAATTTTTGAAAAACTCCTGAACAAGATCTATACTAAACAAAAAACATGACAACTACTGACATGATTAAATGAAAAAAGGTGAGAAAATGTCAAAAGCAAAACGACTATTAGATATCCTTCTGTTTGTAAGTGCAAAAAAGAAATTTACTGCGCAGGAAATTTCAGATGAGTTCAATATATCGATTCGCACGGTCCATCGATATATTTTAGATTTAAGTGATATGGGCTTACCTATTTACGCAGAACAAGGACGAAACGGTGGCTATACTGTCCTATCGAGCAGACTTCTTCCACCCATTTTATTTACAGAAGATGAGGCAGTTTCGATTTTCTTTGCGTTCCAATCACTTCATTATTACCGTGATTTACCCTTTAATACGGAAATACAATCCGCTTCTCATAAGCTTTATAGCTCGCTTCAGGAAGAGGCAAAGCGGAAAGTAGATCAACTTCAATCTTACATCGCGTTTTGGAATCCTAAACGGGCGATTGAAACCCCTTTATTGAAAGACGTTTTAGAGGCAGCTATTGAAAACAAAAATCTACATATTCACTATGAATCAAAATCAGGTACAACGACGAAACGTATTCATCCAATTGGTGTGTATGCTCATGATGGGCTGTGGTATATGCCTGCCTTTGATTTCACAAAACAAAAAATATTACTGTTTCGTGTAGACCGAATTGTTTCCATTATAGAAAGTGAAGAAAACAAAGAGATATTTGTAAATTTGAAGGAGTGGTTTAGTAGCAATTTTGAAAATAAACAACCTATCCGTTTACATGTTCTATTATCAAGAGAAGGTGTGAGACAATGCAAAAGCGAACCAAACCTAGAAGAATTGGTCGTGATCAATGAAAATGGCACCGGTTATATTAATGCCATTATAGACAAAGGTGAGCTGAATTTTATTAGCCCCCTTTTCTATCGGCTTGGCATGCATGCACAAATTGTAGAACCGAAAGAATTAGTCGATATTTTACGGCAGCAGGCAAAAGACATTTTATCTATGTATCTAGAAAATGATTAAAGTTTTATGACGATTTTGTAAGATTGGCGTAACATTCATCGTTACTACTTTATGGATAACTTCCGTATACTTTGTCAATGAGGAGTGAGAAACATGCAACCAATTGAATTAAACAAACGAATTGATACACTAGATTATTTAAGGGGCTTTGCTTTATTAGGAATTATTTTAGTCAATATTCCAGGATTAATGTGGATTAATCTACCAGACACATCTGTAGATGTTGCATACAATAGGTTTTTAACACTTTTTGTGGAAGGTAAGTTTTTCACCATTTTTTCATTTTTATTTGGTGTAGGCTTTTATATTTTCATTTCCCGTGCAATGGCTAAAAATGAAAATGCCTACTTTTTATTTGTTAGAAGAATTATTATTTTATTGTTAATCGGGCTTGTACACTTTTATTTCCAACCTGGAGAAGCATTAACCATCTATGCAATATTCGGGCTAATAGCGTTACCTTTTTACAAAGTTCGTAAAGAAATAAACCTAACTATAGGGCTTATTTTATTAGCGGTAACCGCTTATTTTGGTTTCAAAATTGCTATGCCGTTCCCTCTAATTTTACTAGGATTAGCTGCTGGGCAGTATCGAATTTTTGAAAAGATCCATGACAATCGTAAAAGAATAGTTATCTTGACAGTTATTATGTCCTTTATTAGCGTAGGGGGATTGCTGTATCAATGGCATTATGTCCCAGAGGCAATGGTGAACTTTGATCAAATGACAGAAGATGAGCTTAAGGTACATGTGACAAACATTGAAAAGTTTACACTTATCGGGCTTCAATTTAGCCCATTTGTATCAGCATTTTATGTAGGATTATTAATGCTTTTACTGCAACGTCCTTTATGTCAAGTTTTGCTTTCACCTTTAAAAGACTATGGTCGAATGGCATTAACAAATTATTTAGGACAAACCGCGCTGATTATAATAATTGGTAATGCTTTTCACCTTATTGACAATATTCGTTTCATCCAATCTCTATGGATTTGTATAGGCATTTACATTTTCCAATTGCTATTCAGTAAGATTTGGTTAAAATACTTTACATTTGGTCCATTTGAGTGGTTATGGCGCATGGGAACGTATTGGACAGTACCTTCCTTGCTTAAAACTTCTACTAATTCTAAAAACATACCTAAAAAAAGTAATTGATTTAGGCAAAGACCTAACAGCCATCTTTTCTTTTTCATAAAATGGTAGTGTACCTAATTTGCTTCCAACTTGCTCATACCTTGGGCAAGAAACACACCCCCATTATTATTAAATCTTTCTTTGGTCACTTTCCGCTTAGGAAAAGTGGCCTTTTTTCATATCATTTACCCTAAATTTATTTTTGATAAAAAAACCGACAAAATCATTCAAGATTTTGTCGGTACTTTGCTTATTTAGCAGCCCAAATATCAATTTCTATTTTAATGTCAGGAAGTCCTAAAGCAGTAATATAAGCTATCGTCATAGATGGATAAGGATTTCCAAACATCGTCTCCCATTGTTGATAGAAGTCATCCCAATCTATTTCTTCTGTTGCCCAAATATTGGCCTTCACCACATTGTCTGCGTTAAGTCCCTCTGCCTCTAATATTAATTGAATATTTTTTAATGTATTTTTAACCTGCTCTGTTAGTGTCGATGGCAATTCACCGCTAGCTCCTACTCCAATCTGTCCAGATAATGCATACATTGTTGAATCCTTAGGAATTATTGTGAGGTGGCTATAGTTGCCAACAGGGCTAGGTACTTGGATTGGATTTTTGCGTGTTATTTTAGTATTCATGTTAATCTCCTTAGGTTTTTATTTTTCTAAAAAAGGGCAGACTCGTCCCTAAAAACTCCATTTTAGAAAAAAACAGCAGTTGAGAATCCGATACCCATAGATAAAAAACGTATTGACCTTTTTTTCATTTGGATTCTCCCCCTTCACCTAAAGTCATTTTCACATTACCATAATTTTCTTGAACAATCAAATCTCTACATTTCTAATTCTTTTCCTTTTTCGTAAAGATTTTCACCAAACCTACTAAATAGTAAATCACACTTGACACTATTACACTATAAAATAATACAGTAATTGATGTCGGACCCCATACTTGGATAAATTCCCAATTTGATCCCCCAGGTAATACTTTCGGGAACATTATGATTAGTCCAATAATTATTGCAACACTTAAAGAATGAATAACTAATAATATAGCCCTTTTCATATTTATAGCTACTATAATTCGTTGTTTTTTAATAACCTTTTTCAAGGAATGTAGCAATAAAACGCTTAAAAACATCCCAAAGCCTACAACAATAACGCATATAAGTGACAGTGTTTTATCCAAATTTTGAAAGTTGTCAGCATGAATAGTATTTACCGTTTTCCCTTCCCATAAATCCATCACACCTTGCCCTATCTCAGTTGTATAGCTCGAGTTCATATTGGATAATACGGCTACTCCTATTTGTTCATCGGGCTGCATGATGAAATAAGATGAAAATGTAGGGTTTGCACCAGCATGGAATATATATTGTTTATCTTCTTTTCCTATAATTCCCCACCCACTTGCGTAGTATGTATCCTTATCGAATGGCTTTACAGATTGATCTGGGATATGCGATTCTTGAATAATTTTGTTCTCAAACGAATTAATTTGACTATTTCCTAACTGGAGCATTAACCAGTTTGCTATATCGTTAGTGTTACTAATAATATATCCAGCAGGTATATTTCCACGATAGATAGGTGGTGTGTATTCCTGTTCTCTCATCAGTCCTATTTTATATCCTGACGCCATCTCATTAGATTTAACTTGATGAAGTCCAACAAATGAATCTTTCATATTGATTGGCTCTAATATTTGCTGTTTGATATACATATCAAAAGGTTGTTTTGCAACCTTTTCAATAACGAGTCCTAAAACATCATAATTGATTGTTGCGTATTCAAATGAGCTACCAGGCTGTCTATTTAATGGCTGACCAAGCAATTTTTTTACAGTCAATTCAAGTGCGTTCTCTTCGTTACTTTTAGGAATATTTGATATTGTGTTCGTAGCTATACCACTTGTATGATACAGTAACTGATTAATAGTAATCGCCTGAGGTTCCCCATTATATTCCAACTCCAACCACGGGATATACTTTCGGACATCATCAGAGCGATTTAGGTACCCTTCCTTTTCCAATTTTAAAATGGCAAATCCAGTGAAGGCTTTCGATGTAGATCCTAGTTCAAATAATGTATTGGAGGTAACTGGTGTTTTTGACTGAACATCGGCGTATCCAAAACCTTTTTCATAAACCATTTTCCCCTTCTCAACAATTACTAGCGATATCCCTGGAATTTTACTAATTGCCTTTTGCTCTTGAATAAATTGATCAATCTTTTGAGTTTTTTCATTTGCATCTGCGTTTACGATTGTAGGCGTAAAACTATAAAAGGACACAATCGTAACGATTATAGACAAATAGATTTTTAATAGTGCTTTCATTTTCATTTCTCCTTTAAGCAATCAATGCTGGGTATAGGGTTATAAATTATCATAACAGCATCGTTAACTATACCAAGCATTTCGGACCACAACAATCGTTTTACATGACTAAAGAAATCACAATATGACAGTTTTGTAACTTACTGTCCTTTAAAAAAAGTCACTAAAAGACCAGTCGCTCATAAAAAATGAGTGCTGATCTTTTCTACGATATCTAATAATAGTTAAATTTCTGCTCTAAAGGCTTTACCTAACTGATGACCAAGTCCAAAATAATGTCGGAAATTATAAATTAGTGGGCTCCATTTATTTGGATCAATATAATTTTCTTCAACAATAATTTCCTTATGGGCATGGACATGTAAAACTTGTGTCTCAACAACGGCAAAAAAAGAGGCATATTCAGGGCTTCGAATATGTTTTACCCTTGCCTCCAGTTGAATTGGACACTCTGCAATTCTTGAAGGCTTTACTGATTTAGACTCGGTTGGTGTTAAGTTGCTAATTTCATATTTTTCTTTTTCAAATGAAAATCCATTCACTCTCTTAAATTCAGGAACGGGATTTTTCCCTGAAAAAGGAGCTAATTTTTCTACGTTCTCCCATAATGAAGGGCCTGGGACATTAATTACACATTCTGGATGTCGTTCTAAATTTTCAATTGCTTTTCCTCCATGCCCAATCCCTAATATTATACAATCCCCTAACGCCCATGATGACGAAAGAGGGCTAATATTTACGGTATCATCTTCATTCAGTGTAGTTAATAAAATCACAGGTGTCCCGTAGTATAAAATTTTTGGATGAATAATTTCTGTTTTAGCAATTTGAGTCATTTTTTCTCCTCCTATCCGTACTTTCAATTTTTATAGTA
This sequence comes from Lysinibacillus sp. NPDC056959, assembly GCF_042674095.1. Lineage (NCBI taxonomy): Bacteria > Bacillati > Bacillota > Bacilli > Caryophanales > Bacillaceae > Lysinibacillus > Lysinibacillus sp. NPDC056959. The sequence continues at coordinate 183,240 of NZ_JBHURE010000005.1, forward strand.
CAAGAGAAATATTTCAATTTTCATCGAAATATGAATTGCATTTTCGGTTTTTCACATGATTGATTAATGGTTTATCAAGTTAAGTAAGGTTTTTTAGGGTTAAATAGTTATCCAAAAGCAGAGTATTTTTTCCATCAAATACTAGCAAACCAAAGGCATTTTCATGAAGTTATAAAAGCAGCCAGCCGTTGAAGCTTTTAAAATAATGGGCTACCAGTATACTAAGATGCAGTTGCAATGACAAAAAAAGATTCTTTAAGCGATGCTACTCGCCCCTTATTGGCATGGCTAAAAAGATAATGTTTGACATATAGCCGGCTAGAATGCTAAACATTTGATGAAATATTAAATGGAATAGAAAATGACCAGGCACAACATTAAATGCAGTGCCTGGTCATTTTCTTTTCAGATCATTGTGTTATCGTCGATTTTTAATTACAACCTCAGTTACAGCTAACGCTTTTCTTGGTTTTATATTATCCATAATAATATCCGCGATGTCATTAGGATCCATTAATGTTTTAGTTTTTTCCTCAGTGAAAATCCCGTCCCAAAACTCTGTTCTCATACCACCCATGTATACAGCACATACATTAATCGCTGTTTCGCTTAATTCTAATGCTAAACTCTCGGTAAATCCGCGTACACCAAATTTACTAGCACAATAAACAGATTCCGTAACTTTTCCTTCTAGACCAGCTGTTGAAACAATATTGATGATTGTTCCTTCATTACGTTCTTTCATACCTTTTAATACTGCTTGTGAACAAAAAATTGTTCCTTTTAAGTTAATATCAATCATTTGATGAACTGAATCCTCATTCAAGTTTTCAGCAATATCAAAATAGCCAACACCTGCATTATTAATTAGCAATGGAATGGACCCAAACTCATCCTGTATAGAATGAATTATTTGAGTAACCGTTTGTTTTGAAGAAACATCCACCTCATAAATAGAATAGCCATTAGTTAACATTTTAGCCGTGTTCTCAAGCTTTGATTTTGTTCTACCAAGCAAACAAATGTGATAGCCTAAAGTCGAATACTTTTTAGCAAGTGCTGCACCTAAACCACTGCCTGCCCCTGTTATAACAACGATATTTTTACTCATACTGATCATCCTCTCTCGCAATTAATTATACCAGAATAGGAACACCTATCAATAGGAAGAACGTTGAACTGTTTCCACAGTCCGCCCTAGCGTGAAGCCGTAATATGTACTGTTACTCATCTGAGTTATTCATATAACGCCAAATATCCACAATACGTGCAAAAGAAAGAATTAGGTGACACCCTCAAAATGGTAGAAAGTCATAGCACAATAGATAGCTAATGAAGAAAGATTTACATATCAATTTCTACATTTTTATAGAAAATTGATGAATACGTTTAGAGCATTACTATAGATACTGCATACAATGAGAATGTAATCTGCAGATTATAAATCTATTTTATAGAAGGAGGTGAATTTAAATTGCCTTTAACTACTGGACCAATTGAAAATACAGGAAATCAACCAGCTAATGCAGCTAGCGTTCGTATAAAAATTCTCAACCTAACTGGAGGTACACTAACTGGAGTAGTAAGAGTTTTTAGACTTAACGGTACAAGACGATTACTATCAACTACTGCATTTGCTGTAAATGCCAATGCTTCTACTTTTATAACTCGAAGTGTAATAGGTTCGGCTCAATATGAAGTTGAAATCGTTCCTGATCAAAATGGCGGATTATACAGCGTTTATGGTAGAACAGCTTCGGGTGTTATTATTACGGCTCAAAGGGTTCTGAATTCAGAATTAACAGAGATTCATTAATAGTAGGAACAAAACTTTACTAACATTCATCGTTTAAAGTATTTAAAGGAAAATCAAGTGGGGTACATTTGAGAACCAGCTTCTCCTATGTACCCTAATTTTATTTTGCCGAATAATTAAGAAAAATCACTCATTTTTTAAGGAGTGACTTTTTAATTTTGGGTGTAGTACTGAATTGACGTTTTATATAAAAATCCACTTTTTAACATTTTTGTTCCTAATTTTATCTACCTTGGTCTATATATGTCCATCTTTTCTTGTCAACCAACATTATTTTGTCATTTTTTGGGTTTTCCATACATATACTATTATATTTATTAAGTAAAATGCATACTTTCATTGAACACAGAATATAATTCTGGAGGGTGTTAAATGAACACTATTAAATCTTTAATTTTCCCCCAAGACTTGCATAGATTAAGCAAAACTCTACTTAAAGAGATTTGTAATAAAATGACTTTAGATACCAATGGCAATGTAAATGAATTAGCTAGCAGAGTTTGGGATGTTTTTGAGCATATTGATGGCGATGTTCTTAAAATAATCAGCGATAATATTTTCTCTGGAGCGGTTTCCTTAGCTTGGTACCAGGCGACAAATAAAACTGATTTAACAGGTTTTAAACAAAGTATTATTAATAAAATGCCATTTAATCCTTTCGAAACAGTAGTTACACCAAATAGCGAAAATGTCCCTATTGATCCTACCATTATTGCTGGTGCTGATATCGAAGGTTCACAAATATATTATTTACGATTCATTCATAGAACAGGTGTTAATGTTGATTACTTTTTAGCAAACCGTAGAGAATACATTAAACACGAAATTACAACCGTTTACATTGATGAAGTTAAGGGAATAATTGAAGTACGAGCAAGTTCTGCCGTTGCAAAAAAAATAATTGCCTGGTTAACTAAAGTAGTTGATGAACAATACGAATTCAAACAGTATGATTTATTGGATAATTACGGTGGTAATCTTGCGACTTTAGCGGATTCCCTTCAAGGAAGGCTGATTGATGCTACAGGAAGACCAGCAGGATTAGTCAATACATTTGAAGAAACGCAGGGTCAATCCATTGTGAGTATACTTTCTGCAATTGATGAATACTATACTAATGGTGAATTATCAGTTCTAGAGCAAAATTTAAATTGCGAACATATCACCGGTATTTTAGAAACAACACCTTTTACTTTGTTACTGTTAAGTGGTCTTGAAACGATCGGATTAGGTAGTATTAGAGAACTAAGAGGTTTACCCTTATACAATTATTTAGAGCCTTATCTTTCCAAACAGAAAGGATCTATACTATTTGAACATAGTGTTGATGGGGTTAAACAAGAATATTCTGTTCGAATCGGTGTAAATACAAAGACATTTAAGTTCAATGTATTTGCGTCTGAACCTGTATTGGATTATATTAGAGAAAAATTGATTTACCAAATTTATTCTGCGAGGTAAAAGTATTGAGCAATTTAAAGCCATGGGAAATTTCTCAAAAAATAGATAATGCACTTGAGGTAATCGCTATTAGTAAAATTGATAAATTTTACCATAGTTATATTGCAAAAATAACTAACTTGCCTCTTGGATTAGTTATTGATCAATTATCTGAATTAGAAAAACAAGAAGCGCTCATTATAAAATTAGAATTTCAATGTGAGGAATGTAGTAGAAGTATTTTAACTGCTAGTAAATCCGAGCTTGAAAATATCGATTCCGTTACATGCAAATATTGTGGTACAGAGAACTGTTTTGATCCTTTAAACGCTATTCCAATCATTGAATTTAGTGAGGATTTCAGACAAAGTTTTTCAAAAAAAAAATTACTAATAAAAAGGAAAATGTCGGGTTAACTAAACACAATAAACCTGAGAGTTTAAGAGAAATTATCGATATTTTAACAAAAGAAAATTCTGATCAAGTATTGGATAAAGTATCAAAACTTGGGAAAGTTACTATTATATTAGGAGATGGTTATATGGGTGAATCTAGTAAATATGGTGGTCTAACTTTTGGAGAAAACAAAGGTAATATAACTATTGAAAACAATGGTACACTCAGTCAAGGGATAGCTAGCCCACCAAGTGACATTATCAATGCTTTACAACAGCTTCAAAAAGACATTCAGCACCTAGCAGATGAACAACGAGAAATTGCAGAAGCTCATCTTGAACTCCTTAAAACTCATATTGAAAATGGAGATAATGAGAAAGCTAAAAAACCATTAGAGAAATTAACTAGTATACTAGGTGTTATTAGCTCTATTGTCTCGATCGCTTCTACATTAGGACTTGGAATTCCGTTAAAATAATTTACATCAATTATGCGATGATTTTAGGCTAACATTATTTGCGAACTCCCTTTCGATTTCTGTGACTTCCGCGGAGGCTTTGGATCAACGTGATGTTGGCCACTCAGTCGTGTGTTGTTGTTGTTGTTGTTGTTGTTGTTGTTGACGCTTCGCTTTCGCACAAATAAATTGCCACAGGACGTGGCGTTCTTAGACTTTTCAGGGGATGTTAGTGAGATATTCTCATATCACTACTTTTGGTGCATCGTTAATAAATTTCATAATATCATTATCCTTTTTGGATTCTTCATTTAATTCAGGTAGAATGTAATGACAACACAGTTCTTAAATCGCAATATCAATAATGTTTAAAACTTTTTAATATTGTCTTTTAAAGATGCTGGCTGTCTGTATATTACAAGGGACTGAAAAACATCCAGTTTTTAATGCTAAAAGACCAATTCTTGCTCATGAACTTGAACAAGAATTGGTCTTCTTTATTCTCCTTTACTATCTTTTTCTTCTAAAATTGTAATGATTCGTTTCAAATTCACGGCGAGATTTGCTGTTGTACTCTATTCACTATGTTTAGTCCTCTTAAAATAGGGAAAAGAAAAAATATAGAACCAGGTACAATATTTTTGGGAGGGGTTAATAATGGCGAAACGAAGAACAGGTGTTGTAATTACAGGATTAGCTTTAATAGCAACTTATTTAAGTAAAAAAGAAAACCGTGATAAAGCATTAAGTATGCTCAATAATGCAAAAACTAAATTAGGATCCTATTTAACTACTGCGGAAATGGACGAAAACATATCAGAGCGGATAACTGCTCAAGCAGCGACACGAGCTGGAACATCTCCTACAAAAATAGCATCAAACGAAATGGTTGCTGAAGGTGGAGGACATACAGGTATCCATTTTTTCAATGAAGAAATTCAGGGAAAAGAACAATAAAAACACAAACCTTCTCAATCCAATTTAAATAATTGGATATTATAACTGATTAAGTTTTTCAATTATATTAAGTATTAAAAGTCGATTAATACCGAAAATTTTGGTATTAATCGACTTTTTCGGTGGCTTTCCCACATAGATTGACCTTTTTGGCTTTTTATTTAGCTACTAAAATTTTTTTCACTCAAATATTGCGTACCTTATAAAAATATCCCCTTCAAAAGGACATGTAATTGACTAGAATTATATAGTCATTTTTATATGCCCAATTTAAAGAGGATCATTCCATACTAAGTGTTCTCCAGTTTATTTATCATTCAAATCATCAGGATAAACAACTGAGTTAAATACATCTCCATTTGCCTCATCTTTAAAGTTAACAGTAACTTTAAACTTCTCCGGATCCATTCCATTAAAAAGTTGATAATACATACCCACTATAGCAAGTCCCATAGATGACATACCATCAAATCCGTTGTCAAACTGTTCCTTATTTACAGTTAGTGTAAACTCCGTAAAGGACTTATTATAAGTTACATCTTTAATAGAAGTAAAATCATCACTAGTTTTAATTTCTTCTACCGTTTCTAAAACACTTTCTTCCAGCTCTTTCAACATTTTTTTATGAACTGATTTAGGCATTTTGTATGTTAAAGAGCCATCACTATTTTTAATGACTTCATTAACCCCTTCTTCTTTCGCAGCAGTAATCGCAGTTTCGATGTCCTGACCTTCCAAAAACGAAGCTGGTATTGTAACTTCAACGTTTAAAAGTCCTTTATCGACTTTAATGGTGTTTCCTCTGCTGTTTGATCAGCATTATCGGTTTTCTTACCACTGTCGCTTTCTTTGTTACACGCTACTAACAAAATAACTAGTAACAATGTGAGTGGTACTAAAAATAATTTTTTCATAGTTTAAACTACCTTTTTCATAAATATACATAAACAGATGGAGATTTACCATATCTATTTTCATCTCTTTCCTTTGATTTCCCCTACATTTAGCTTTTTTCTAAGTCTCTTAACAGCAATGCTTTTAATGCATTGGTAGAGTTACAGCGTTTTTTACCATAAAAAATAAGCATTCAATCAAAAGATTTCCTGCCCATAAATTGATTTGCTGAAGCTACTGTTACGCCGTTGCAAAAAAACAATTCTTTTATCCAATAAAATTCAAGTAATCATCTTTACACAAATTAGGGGTACAAGTTATTCTTGTACCCCAGAAACCTTGATATATAAGCATTTGTAGCACTATCTAAAGATGTTATGCTCATAAAGATAATCATACGAAAGATCGACGAACAAGTACTCATGCTCGTTTATTGCAATCGAAAATGTTCTTGTAATTTCACCTGTCTCGATATCTCGATAAAGCTCTGAAATTTCTCCGCTTTGGTCGTTGCGCATTTTAATGATGGTTTGTAGGAAGTATGGTCGCCAACTCCAGTTTTTATTGATCGCCCTAGGCTGCAATTCCCACTGACCGTCTATACGCATGACGTTTGGGGATAGTTGGAAACCATCTTCATTGCAAATATATACTCGGAACGAATAACTATCCAACAACTGCGCTAGATGCTCTAAATGTGTGATGTTGTCACTAGAAGGCTTAACACGATGGACGATCGCTTCTAGCTCCTCCCTCAACTTTTTCAACTCAAAATATTGTGCCTCCAAAATTTTCTTTTCAGAGGTAATAAATTGTTGGCATTCTTCTTTAAAACGCTCTTTTAAAATATCCTTCTCTACGAATGTTAATGCAGAATTTGCCAAGTATCGGCCCTGATAAAATCGGCCTCCATTTTTCCAGGCAAATTGTAATTGATAAACTGTTTCGATTCCTTCAAATAAAAGATTTGCACCAATTTTATAAGCTAGGCTACCTATTGCTGATATCATATCTGACTGTGCGGACCAAGAATCATAATTTAGGTCACGAATATTGACCTTTAAGATTTGTGGTGATAATAAAGCAATGTGCTCTAGATGACTCTCCGCTCCTACTTCCTGAATAGCAATTTTGACACCAAAAGTCGTAAAGTATCGTACTGCATGGTGCAACTTATTAATGTCACCTAAAAAACGATGCTCAGAAACAACTAATACAATACGATGTAAATCCTCTTCACTGATGTATTGTTGAATAATATTAAAATTACTTTCACCGAAATCCTGCATCAGTAAGTTCGGGTTACTTGGAATATAAATATCAATATCCTGTCCGATTTCATTTACTTTTGCTAATGCAGCGTGTAAAATTTTATGTTCCATATCGATACGATATTCTTCTGGAATATCTTCGTTATTCACAAAGTCTTTTAAATTAATTTGTTGACCTTCAATTTGTAACTGTCCGGAAATTTCGTAGGCAATCACCGTATGCGCATCTGCGCTAAATATAGGTTGAAAATACCCATGTATTTGATCTAAATTTGTTAACACTTCAATTGCATCCATTGTCGAAACCTCCATACATGATGTTATCCAAGAATAACATTACATTCACAGCTCATTTCATGAAAAAAAGCTCTCTGAATGTATAATAATTTGTTTAAAGTAAATTGGCAACTTCACATGACATTATTTTATGGAATAAATTGTCCTGAAGTTTAACAAGATCCTACCAAGATGATGTATTAATAAAACGAATTAGTGCCTAATCATTTTTTTCACACGCTTTATGTTCATCACTTCTTAACAATAAAGGTCATAAGAAATACCATTACTTTGACGAAATAAAATTTCTTTTTCATACCACAGACGTACTCTATATCGTGCGTTTTTCTGACATTTCATCTTTCATAACGACTTTCCCACAAAATAGGTTGCTTAAGTACAAATATTTTTATTTAGCGCCACACGAACACATGGATTCGCCTTTTCATGTAGTAATGTGTAAAACCCCTTAGAATTTCTTCCTATTATAATTTATGCAACTATCTGAAGTGAAAGCCGTGATAACTAGAAGTTTTCATCCTATTTCCACAAAGATTCAGCCGTTCACCCATTTATTTTTTGTGCTGACGCATTTACTACTAAATCAATTATTGCCAGAAAGTAGATAAAAAGCAGCATTCCAACGTATGGATTAACCCACAGGAATACTGCTCCTTACTATTCTGACATAAAGAAATACCAAATAATCGCAATCGTAATTAATGATAAGATTACTGCAATTGTTACACGAAGTGGTGAAATCGGGGCATCTCCACCTACTCGACCTGTCTGTCCATTCACCATAAATCGATAAACCTTTTCTTTGTAGCGGAATGAAGAAAGCCAAATTGGTAACATTAGATATTTATATGTAATATCATCATGCGTTGTTGAGAAATGTAAACTAGATACTACGTCCGCATTATGTTCCCAACGTATTTTCGAAGTAATTTGTGCCTCCAGATGATCTGAAATTTCCCTCTTCGCTTGACTCCATCCGTCCTGTAAACCAATACTGTAGCGTTCTGATAAAAAGCCTGATACATATTCTGGTTTATAGGCTTTATTGTTGAGTAAATTAAAAGGTTCTATTTTTCTCATCATATTTCGATCATAACGGGCTGTTGCACTAATTAAATGATCATCAATAAATTCCTGATAAAAACCACTTGTGGAATACCAATCTGTTTCAGTTCGGGTATTCCCCTCTTTATCTGTAACTGTTCGATGTCTACCGTAACTTGCAGAATACCTTGAGCTTGTTTTAGTATCAAAAGTCCAATATGGAAGATAAACACCTTTAAATGAATCAGGCTTTGCACTTTCTTTTGCTGCTTTTGGTGTGAACCATTTTCCCTTAATCCAACTTTGAAAGTTCTCTCCTGCTTGCTTATCTGTTATTTCAAATGCACATACCCCGTTCGGAGCTAGTGTATTTTTAGCACTTGCCTCCATAACTTGATTAGAACCACAATACGGGCAACTATCGGCTACCTGTAATGCATCATAAATTGTTTCTGCCGCACAGGATTTACAAATGACTGTTTTTTTCTCAACACCCCAGTTAAAATTCCCACGTTCTTCAGCCATTGCAAAATCCATTTCCTGGGCAACTTTTTCCTCTTGCTTTTCTGGGGCTGCAATTTCAGTCTCATAGCCACAATATGGACACGTAAGTTTGCCAGTTGCGGGGTTAAATTCAATAGATGCACTACATGATGGACACTCAGCGTCAAAATCAAGCTTTACTTGTTTAAAGTTTTCAGCATCTTGCGTTTGCATCAATAGTCATCTCCTTACTTAACATCATTCTCATCAAACACATCGCCACACTCAGGACAGAACTTTGGTGGGTTCGTAGGATCTTCTGGCTGCCATCCACATTTATCACAAACGTATTGTAATGCTCCTGAAGGTTTTTTAGCACCACAATCGCCACAGAATTTGCCTTTGTTAACAGCACCACAAGTACAAGTCCATCCTTCTTCTGGAGGTTTTGGTGTCCCACAATTCGAGCAGAATTTACCAGTGTTTTCGTTGCCACATGCACATTTCCATGTACCTGAATTCGGTGCTGTTTGTTGTTGCTGGGCCACCTGTTTATTTTGCTCATTCATTTGGTAAAGCTGTCCTGCATTAACACCGCCTGCTTGAGCTGCCATATTCATGCCCATAAATCCTGCCATTGCACCACCATCATTTTTGGATGCTGCAATCATTGCTTCCGCCTGAGCACCAGTTAAATGAGCCGCAGCCATACCTGGATCACGCATCACTGCATTTCGTTGTAGTTGTTTAATCATTGCTTCATCTTCTTCAGATGCTTTTAAAGAACTGATGCCAAAGGATACAACTGCTAAACCACGAGTTGCTAGCCATTTCTCTGATAACACTTTGTTTAGGGCATCTGCTAGAGCAACAGTATGTGCCGGAATTTCGCTATAGCGAACCCCGCTTGCTGAAATATGAGCGAAAGCCGGCTGTAACGCAGTCATCAGCTCCGTTTTTAATTGACTATCGATGGCATCTCTTATAAATTCACGTTCTACGTTTCCACAAACATTTGTATAGAATAATAATGGATCGACAATTTTATATGAATATTCGCCATGACATCGAATAGCAATATCAATATCTAGGCCGATATTACGGTCGATCACGCGGAAAGGAACCGGTGCTGGTGTCCCATATTTATTACCTACGATTTCTTTTTTATTGAAATAGTACACACGCTGATCCTTTGCAGGTTCTCCTCCAAAAGTGAACCGTTTACCAATCTGCTTGAATGTTTCCATAATACCTTCAGACAAATCACTGCCATACATAATCGAAGGCTCTGTTGATGTATCATAAACATACTCCCCAGACTCAGCAGAAAACTCCACTACTTTCCCTTGCTCGACAATCATCATACATTGCCCTTCATTTATAGCAATAATAGAGCCATTACTAATAATATTGTCATTACCTTTATTTGACCCTCGTTTAGAAGTACGTTTAAAACCTTTTGCCACAAGAACATCAGCGGACAGTGATTCACAATAGAAATATTCACGCCATTGATCTTCTAAAACACCTGCTAATGCGCCAACTCCTGCTTTTAATAAACCCATATTTATTCCCACCTTCAATTTATATACTTAAGACTTATTTTACCATATCAAATATATCTCGAAACAATTGCGTCTGCAGGCTTTATACCCACACGACCTTGGTCACTCAGGCATATTCTCAGACATGAAGTGCTTAACCTGAATTCCTGTATTTCAGAGGATGTTTGAGCAACCGTTGAAATAAGCTAAAATGCTAAAATAATCTAATCATTATGTAGTACGCACAAATAGACCAATTTGTTTCATTTTTTTACTTCTTTATAAAAAATGAGATAGCTCCATAGGAACTACCTCACTCGATTAATAGTGGATATTCTAAGAAAATGCGGAAATAGCCACTAGCACCCAGGCAATGATAAATAACAGACCACCGATTGGGGTAATCGCTCCAAGCTTTTTCACACCTGTAACCGCTAATACATATAAACTACCCGAGAAAAACACTATACCTGCAAACATTAAATAACCTGCCCAAGAAAGCATACTAGAAGCTCCTAAAAGAGCATCACTCGATAAAATACCAAGCCCCAGTAAACCTAATGAATGGTACATATGATATTGCACTGCAGTTTCCGATACGAAAAACATATACATTTCTTAAAAAATGTAAACATCTCTACTGTGACACAACTTATTTCTTTCGAATTTCGTTTTGTGTCTTCCTTATTCTCCGAGTCTGGTTTCGCAAAAAGCTACTGCCATTTTGTATGACTCTCCAAAGGCTTAAATTCCGCAGTATCGTTGCGTACACACCTAAGGGTTAGTTTTTAGTTAAGCTCCTTAGATTGAATAATTTGCTAAGTTAATGCTTGCATTCAAATCTCTATCCAACTTTAATCCGCAAGAGCAGCTAAATAATCTGTCTTTCAGTTTCAAATCAGATTTGATTTGTCCACAACTAGAACAAGTTTTTGATGATGGAAACCATCTGTCGGCTTCAACAAATTCAATTCCGTATTTTTGACATTTGTATTGAATTTGCCGTTTGAATTCATATAGCTTTTGCCCGGCTACCGCCTTCGCCAGATGTTTATTTTTCATCAACCCTTTTACATGTAAATGTTCCATTACAATACGAGATGGCTTGGTTTTCACAATCTCATTAGAACACTGATGTAAATGATTTGTTCGGATATCGTTAAGTCGCTTATATAAATTACGGATTTCACTGTTTTGTTTTTGAATATTTTTCATATTCTTTAAAGGTATTTTATAGATTGGCTTTCGGTTTTTAGTATACGCTTTCGTGTTGGCCTCAAGCTTACGAGCTTGTTTTCGTTGTTCTCGTTTCAACTTTCGCTCTAATCGTTTGACTTCTTTGGTTTTGTTGATGTTCTTTTTGAACTCGCCATCAGAACAAACCGCCAATTTATTAATCCCTACATCAATTCCTAAACTTTCGCCTGTCAAATCAAATTGCTCAAATTCTTGCTCAATCCAATTGATAAGAACCAATTTCGTCCATCAAATGAAATGCGTGGATTCGAATATTTATGACCTTTTTCAAGCTTAGGAAGCGCATTGCAAGTTTTTACACTGCCAATCTTTTCACCTCTAAAACCTTCATTTGTTCGTTTTAAACTTTCGTAATTTACAAAAAAACTAACTTTACTTCTTCGTCTGCTTTTGAACCTTGGCTTTTCAGCAATTCCTACGAACCAGCGCTTTCTAGCGATGTCAGCATCTTTCACCGCCTGTTTCATCACATTGCTTCCAACTTCCTTTAGCCATTTATGCGTTGTTGGTTTCAGTTCGTTATTGATTTTTTTACGAACTTCGCCCTCTTTGACTGTACGCTTCTCGTCGTTATAAATACGTTCACTTTCAGCCAAGAAATAATTGTAAGCCCATCTCGCAGTCCCCGCAGACTTCCAAAACAAAATCTCTTGTTCTTTAGTTGGCTTTAGTTTTATCTTTGTCGCTAGCGTTACAACATTTACGCCAACATGTTTAGCAAATTCCCCAATGGACATTAATTCCATGCGTATCACCTCTCTTTCACTAGGATAAAATCACATTACCCTATTTAGAGAGGTTGTTAACATTTTTATATTTGTATATATTTTTCTTGTTCACACGAAGGCGCAACCCTTCATGCAGTCTTTCTCTCACGAGTAGACCTCTTATGCTTTCACATAAGCGCAGACTATATCTTCTTCTTATCTTCTAATAAGAGCCACATTTTTCTTCCGCCATTCGCTTGCGGTTTTACTCTCCCTCAAGGAGATAGTCGTTGAACGTCTTCCTTGTCTCATGAAAGATTTAGGAGTTTCGCTGCTAAACATCCATTGTCAAAGCACTTAGCGCCACCGTTTTCCGTTGTCACGACGATCCTTTACGGACACTGAGTGATTTTTTTCAGCTTATGCCATCCTTGTTGTTTTTTCTGCTTTCGCACCGTTACGTCTGCCGTTTCCAGCTCCGCTTTGGTCACAAGGCTTTAGGAGTTAAAAGCAATTAACGTGGAGTTCGCACCAATCGCTTGATACGAAGGGTATTCTGTTATAAATCTATGCTTCTATACAGGTTTGTATAGGTTTGTCTGAATTAATTTATCGTAACAGTTTAGTTACCCAAATGGCTGCGTAGTGTGGTGACGCAAATTTATCTTTTAATGCATGTGCTCCAAAAGCGCCTAACACGACACCCAGACATGCCATAATTGCACCTATCGCTAATAATAGCTCCATATATGTTTCTCCTATTTCTTCTCGCGTGCGATTTCTTTGTATTTCGCATCCCATGCCGGATCAATTTTACTTAAGGACACCGGACGTAACGTATCTTTTTGCGCTAGAATATGTACGGACTGAGCAGTCGCTGCAATCTTGCCATCTTCATGTAAAATTTCATAGCCATAAGTTGTACGTAGACGATCGTGCTTTTCCACCCATGTACGGACCGTTGCCACTTGGCCATAATGCATTGCTGCCTTATAAGAAATGGATAAATCCATCACTGGCGATACATAACCATCTTTTTCTAACTCTGCATACTCAAAGCCTGCATCATTGACTAATTGTGAACGACCTATTTCCATCCAAATGATATAGTTCGCATGATACACCACGCCCATTTGGTCGGTCTCAGCATATCGAATTTCAATTTGTTTCTCACTTACAAACATTTTCTTCACCTCGTCCTACATTATAGCGTAAAAATATTGATTTGGCGGGGTTTTTGCATTTTTGATTTAGGAAAAGTAAAAAATCTATTTTAAGTAAAGTTCAAAAGTTCAATTAAGAAAAACATTTGGTGATAAATGTTACTTTTCGTTTTCACCCGTTGTACCCCACTTAACTGCAAGCATGTGAATATCTAAAGGTAAAAAGGTTTTTAAGATTGAATGGATTGTATTTCATGTTTTCCTCCTTGCCCAATTTAGTTATCCGTAAGAATTCCTAAACTGTTCGAAAGTGTATTTTTTCTCGTTCTTTATAACGTCTGCGAGAGTAATGACAAAATAAAAAACCATTCAAAATGAATGGCTAAATCATTGATAGTGGAGCTAAATCATTTCGGCGCAATACCAATACGTACCGCCGTTCAGCCATGCAGGAAATTCTCAATCTTTTTCCGTACTATTGCTGGGGGAATTAATTGGATATGTTCACCATTATCGTCACATGTAAAAATTCCTTTGAAAACTTCAGGCATGGCATCGTACTGTTTATTTAACTGTTCATTAAATTTTTCGAAACAGTCATATGGATATTTTTCCAGTAAGTAAGGTATCAGAAAAGATGACCTTAAAATTTCATATTCATGATAATTAGATGGTGTACTATCGGGACGCTTTTTTAAGATTTCCAACATCTTACTCATTAAAATGGCAACTTCTTCTTCGCTAGCAAATGCAGCATACCCTCTAATGGCAGTAAGCCGCATATCCAAATATCGCTCTTTTTTATAAACTTTTAGAAAAAAGTCCTTTCCGTTCTCTGGCAAGTCAAATACTAATTGCTTTAATAATGCATTACGTTTGGCAATATCCTTTGTATTAAAGTATGTTTCCATTTTTGTGTTTCTTTCATCCATATATCTCACATCCATTCCTAAGCTAAAAGGTTACATCTTGTTCAAAAAGAATATGCTTAATATTTACTGTGTTTCTGTTACTTCGAGCTTTGCATTCTCCCAGGTCTTTACGATTTTTAGGTTATTGAGAGTTAATCTTCAAAATCAATTTTAACATAAATATCCAACGGTCAAATTACCACAAGGAAAAACTAGCTAGGTAATTTTTAATAAATTTTATATCCAATTCAACTCACTTACCCTCCACCGCTAAATTGTTGTCTCCATTCTTCGTAACTCAAATGGTACTACAATACTTGGAGGCTTAACCTCTTTGTACGCTTTGGCGAATGCTTGTTTATATGTCAGCCCCATATCTTCATATAGGCATCAATACGTACAGCCAATTTTTTTTGGTACGTCATGTAGTCTCTGCCTCGCCTATACTCTGGCAGTTTACCATTCACAATGTAAATCGTATGGCAACGACATTGAATGTCCATTGATGCAATACCCCATAACCTAGGTGCTCTTACCGTAATGATAATAACCATCAAAAACTACATATTGATACAACCAATTCTTAACGGCACTAATAATTAAAGAGGAGATTTACATGCGAAATACTCACAAAATTTAATCAAAAATTAGGCGTTATTGACATCTCCTTAAATTCAGGCGATATCTTTACTTCCAAGGTTCCATTTCCTCTTATTTGTGAGGATGCGTAACATTCATTGAATCTTTATATGTGTCTGTTTCACCGAAATTAAAGGATATGACACTTTATGGAATGAAAAAAGACTGTCGATAGACAGTCCTTTTATCAAACTAATGCACTCGTTACTTTAAGAACATGCAGTAATAATCAAAATAATTTTCCAATTCCACTTTAGCCTAAATGAATACCCGTTGTAACGCAACCTGATAGTAAATTATCTGTAAATGTAACTTCACCTTCAAGAACTAATGGAACTTTAATAGTTAAATTTTTATTGATAGAATCTAATTCAGTTTTAAATTCACAATTTCCACAATCAATGAAAGAATCTACAAGTAAAGCACTAAAAAACGATGATTCATTCATGACTAGACTTTCATTTTATAAGCTATTATTAATTGTTCTATTACTTCATTCAAAATGTATAGAGGTTTGAGCATAGCAAGTAAACTGCACGTATAGTAAAATTCACCTCATCAAAAGAACGTTGTTTTGGCTAATTAAAACCGTTTATTCCTTCGTTTACGTTTAGAAACAGATCGCTATTTTTCACTTTTGGTGATAGGTATTTTTGAATATTATCAAGTTTTGTTCAATTAATGACAAAACTTGATTTTGAAACTGTTATAGCAAATGATATGTTATTAACATATGCGGAAAAAAGTGAAAAAGGAGGAAATACCAATTGTTGTTCCATTTATTGATTTAACTAACGTTCAAAAAAAAAATGAAGTTCTTTATTATGAATCTTATCGTAGGTGTCTCTTTCAAGCCGCTCTCTACCAATATTGATTCATATTTGTGTCGAGATAATTGATTAGAGGATATAGTGGAAATAAACATAGTATTTATGTAATAGCTTTAACCGAAGTTTTTGATCACTTCATGAATGTAATTTACACATTAACTTTTAATTTTTGTAGTAGTAAATATTGTTCTAAAAAAGAGGTTAGTATACTGTGAAATATAAAAAAAACTCAAAAGAAGATTTTATTAAATTAGTTCAATCAGAAATTTTAACATCATCAGAAGTGTTGGAGGAACTGAAAGTTTCTAGGCAATCATTAAGTTCACTTGTGAAACGTGGAAAATTAACGCCTATCAAAGAACTACCAAGAGTTAGGCTATTTTTACGTGAAGATGTTGAAGCAAGAAAAGAAATAGCAAAAGAAATACAGGCTAAATACAATACCGTTTTGATGAATAAACAATAACAGCTCATGCTCAAAATTAAAAGAATACCTGGGCTCTTTTTATAGCCGTTTTATCTGTTGTATCTTAGTTATATATTTAACTAAATCATCATTTCGGAGAAAGTGTTGAATTGCCTAATCCTGTATACTTAACAAACTCAATCGTTAAAGTTTAACACCTTTAACATCAACTTCCGCATATATTGGATCCTCTTGACTTTCTAATTCTCCACTGTTAAATAACTCATTTCCATCACCTAAAATAATGATCTCACCTTGTGGACCCAAATCGGATACTCCATAGAAGAATTGGTGAATTGAATAATTCCCATGTAATTTATAAGTATTATGTCTAGTTTCAGTAGTTCCTACGAGGTTCTTTGAATATCTCCAACTTTATTCAGTTCGTAGACTTCGTTACATTTGGATCTCTTGCTCCACCCATATTTCATACACCACCACCTTCATCATTTGTTTTGGATTATAAAAAAAAGACACTCAAGATAGATAAGTGTCGGTCAATCGATTATTTAATAGATATTCATTTAAGTAGAGCACTCACCTTCCTTTGAAATTTTCTTTTGCGCTGATCATCAAAAAAATCTTTTATTTTTCTTTCATTTACTTTAATATCGATAAGGGCACCCCAAAAAGAGATAGAGGTGCTAAAATGTACGGTATTATTAATTATGAAATGTTTTTATTAACCGGGATTTTATTAAATCTAATCCCTGGTGCCGACACTATGTATATAGTTGGTAGAAGTATTTCACAAGGTAAAAGAGCTGGTGTTTATTCTGTATTCGGTATTATTACCGGCTCCTTGGTTCATACGTTATTAGTTTCTTTTGGCTTATCAATTATACTTACAAAGTCTATTGTATTATTTAATACAATAAAAATTATTGGTGTTATTTATCTAGTTTATCTAGGAATTAAAATGATACTTGATAAATCAAACTTAGTTTTTGAAGCGTCATCAAATAAATTAAACTTAAGAAAAATTTATATACAAAGACTTTTAACAAGTCTAACGAATCCCAAGGTTTCCTTATTTTTCATTGCTTTTCTTCCGCAGTTTATAGATGTTAAAGCATCAGGACCTATTCCTTTTTTAATATTAGGACTTACTTTTACTGCAACTGGACTTCTGTGGTGTTTATTTGTTGCTCATTGCTCTTCTTACGTTACTAAAAAACTAAGAGGAAACCAAAAGGTAGGATTAGTCTCGAATAAGATAACAGGAATAATATTTATTTGTATGGGGTTAAAGCTGCTTCAAACTAAAGCTCCCCTTTAAACTTGTAAAATAAAACAATGCCCCCCCTAATGAACAGTCCTTTCAAATATGAAGGGACTGTTTCTTAATTAAAATTAATTCTATTACTGCACATTTTTCTTTCAAATCGTCACTTCTCCCACCAACGCAATTTACTAATCTGCTCAAGCTCCTCCCCAATGTTAATAGAATATTAACTGAACAAAAACAGGTTTTTTTCCAAATCTCCACTTATAAAAATGGAGTTGTCCGTTTTCACCCGCACTTCCTCATTAGTTTATATCTCATACTTCCATATCACCTAATGTTGAAAGTATGGCAATTATAGTAATATATAGATCATTAATGATAAAATGAGATTAGTTAAATATTTCATAGTTTAGGAGACTATTTTCAATGACGTTAGAAGAAAAAATAGTGGAATTAACTAAAGAAACACTCGTTGATCTAGTAAACCTTCGTTACAATAAACTTAAAGAAGAGAATAAAATTAACGATAAAACTGAGGAGCTTTTAAAAGAAGTTATTCAAATGCAAGGTATTCTTACTTTACCGCCTAGTGATGAAGAAATGGACATAGATGTATACGAATATAATGATAATAGTGGTTTTGGTACAGAAATAAGGTTCTTATGGTTTGACGATGAAGAAAGCCCAATAGTACTTTTTTGCGAAGCTAAAACAAATGCTGAAAAAACTGAGATAACTGAGTTTTATATCGAAACCATCGATGTATAAAAAGGGGCAATTAAGCCCCTTTTCAATTTCCTCATCATTTGCTCGAACACTAACAAATTATCCGTTTTCAAACGAAACTAAACAACCAGTCGCCTGCTAAATAGCGACAACAGGCTGTAAAAAGTTATTTTCTTACTGTCTCAAAAACCGCAGTCAGTGCCCTAAGTTGAAAACTTAGTTTGTAAACAAAATTCTATGGCATGTATGGAACAAATATTTCTTCAAGAGAGCCTACTACCCATTGATTATTTCTCTTTGTAAGTAAAGCTATTTGCACCGAATATCCAAACTTTCCAGATACAGGAACAACCTGGCGTCTGATGCTCATATTCGTTTCTTTTGGATAAGAATACGAATAATAATCTCTTTCTTTGGACTTATCCGTAAAGGTTAAGTTTCTCATAATAATTAAATTAATCATTTCATCCGTGAAGTAGGGCTTTAAATACTGTCTTTTTTGAGCGACAGTTGAAACATTTTTTACTTTTGCAATGGCTTCATCAAGCAGCTTATAGCCATCCTCATAGTACAGTGGTTGAGCAAAAACTGCGGTACTAGACTGCTCCTGCTCTGAATATAAACTGCCAATCCGGTTATTTTTATTCCAATTAGTTTTGTACTCTAATGCATCACCGATAAATCTAATCGGTAAAAAAATGCTTCCATTATCTAAAAGTAACGATACATCCATTTGGATTTCCTCATTATTAACTTTTAGTATCTTGGAGCCAAGTGTCATTTTGATCACTTTCTTGTCTTTGATTAAAGTGGCTGTTTTCGTTGCCCCATTCCAGTTTACTTGCGCCTTTATCTTTTCGCTTACAGCTCGAATAGGTGCGTAAAGTCTTCCGTTTACCACTTTACCATTATAAATGTAATTTTCAGTTACACTTGCATATACAGTACTATTCCCTGTACCGAAATGGAATGTTGCTATAACTACTATTAAACAACAAACTACTAACCTTTTCATTTTACCCATACTTCATTCCAATCTTTCATTATTATTCTATTAATTGATATTAATAGCATCCTTATTATACGTATTTTATCCATTATTAACTATTGGTAAATAATTCATGCGAATACGAGTACTACAAAGAAATCTTGGCCGGGAAGGTCTGTCGTCGGTCTAATATCATCCAGAAACTTCCCAACCACAGATAAAGTGGTTGTTCTAAATATCAATTATGCCTCGACATAATTGGTCCGGAATCGGCAGGATGCTTAAAATCCTTTCAGCGGATGTTTGGACACCCGCTGAAAGATGTTAAAATAGGTAGGGAATAATTTTTTTCAATACCAGTATTTTTGAAAGGGGTACATATTTTGGATATCAACAAAATACAAATCAGAAAAATGACTGATAATGATTATGGTTTAATGGCTAAATGGTTGAGTACGAGAGAAGTTTTAGAATTTTACGGGGATATTAATTCACCATTTTCAATAGAACAAGTAAGGAAAAAATATGAACCACGCGTTCGTGGTGAAATTCTAGTTCTCCCCTTCATTGTTGAGTTAGACAGTTCTCCAATAGGATTTATGCAATACTATAAACTTCAAGCGGAAGAATTAAAAGAATTAGGCTATTTAAATAATGAAGTGGTTTTTGGAATTGATCAATTTATCGGTAATCCTAATCTATTTAATAAAGGCTATGGAACAATTATGGTTTGTAAATTTATTGAACTCATAATTAAAATTACAGACGCTGAAATTATAATAGTAGACCCTGAAGTTTCTAACGAAAGAGCTATTAGATGTTACGAAAAATGCGGGTTTACAAAAGTTAAAACAATTAATAATGAAAGTGCTTTGCTAATGGAATATATAAATACTAAAATCTAACTCTATATTATCATTGGATGTACAGTAAGTATTTCTCTTCCCCGATGTATTTTAATGATATATACTTTCTAGGAATGGGGGAAGATTTTTCAATAAGTAAAAATTTACTATCAAAGTTCAAAGCCTTTGCTAATAAATTAAAACAAAATTTATTTGTACTATACTTGTCTTATAAAGTCCAAGAACCCCATGGTATGCAAAACTTGTGGCTATGCTTATAGTTGCTTATGCTTTTAGCCCAATAGATTTAATTCCAGATTTTATTCCTATTCTAGGGTATCTTGATGATTTGATAATTGTTCCTTTTGGAATAATCTTCGCTTTAAAATTAATTCCACCACATGTGATTGACGATCATAAAGAAGCTGCGGAAAAGTTAAAACAATCTGGAAAACCAAAGAATTGGTTTGTTGGTATTCTTTTCATTATCATTTGGGTTATCTTTGCAGTTTGGATTAGTAAAATAATTATTCATCATATTTAACGGATTATTCAGCAAGACTTCCTGACTATATGATCATCTATCCAACTATTAGGAGGTATCTAGGATGACACTAAAGATTATTAAAACCCTTTTAGCTATCTTTCTTGTGTTCATGTATTATTTAGGCTTTTGGTCAGCTAGCTCTACTCAAGAAATTATTCTTTTCTTTATTATGATCCTCTTTATTTATGAAGTAGGTGTTGAAACTGGTAAGAGAAAATGTGAAACTACGAAGTCTTAGGCTACTTTCTTTTACTTTTTCCAATTTTCTCGTTACCACGTTTAAAATTACCTGTCATTTTAGCTAACAATAGCTGTACTGTTGTTAGATTGTCTTCAACTTCTTTGATTTTTGCGATAAGTCGCTCGGCCTCCCTATCCTTTACAATTTTTATCTGTTTACCCTCGTATTCTATTACTACCGTTCCTTTTTTCGTTATTTGATAAGCAAATGGTTCTTCGCTTAATCTGTTTCGTTTATCTATTTCGTTTATCTATTTCGTTCACTACACCATCTCCTTAATTGTTTTAGTCTCAAATAGTATATTCAAAAAAATCTGCTGGTCACTCGAGTTTATTTTTCGCCTCAATATGTATGGTGCTTGAAATAATGTATTAATTGCAAACCGACCAATTATCCCTTGGCTTAATTTCTAAGCTGTAACTTGTGACGGCGCTGCGGCATTTTCTATTTTGTTCAGAAATTGTTTATACCTAAATGTTACCCTACTATTAGAAAGGTAGGTGGTATTAATGTTAGAACCAATGGAATTTCTAATTAATCAAATACTAGAGAAACATGATGTAAAAAATGAAAATTTAGCCAAAGCACTTACAGAAATTTTTGATGCTTATTACAAACTTTCTCAACAAAAATCTGTTATAGACTTTGTGTTAAAAGACGGATTACATTAAAATGCGAACATTAATCATTGCTGCAAGAGTCACATCTAGAATGCTGACTTTTGCAGACCTTCTTTCAAAAAGATTATTCTTCGTATTGCTCAATATTAAAAAACAATCTAACAAACTTTATAATTCATTCATCATAAACAAGAAACAATTTCCAATCACTTTCGTCCTTTAATAATAAGGGGGAGATGTTCTATGATCGGTTTTCTTAACCTGGGAAGCCTAGTACTTGGTGTAATAGCAATACTGTTACCAATTTGTAGTCTTTTGAGTACTAAAAAGAAAGTCCACAATTATAGATTAATCTTTTGCACTTTAAGTTTCAGTGCTTGTGCTATATCGATAAGTTTCCAATTATTTTATAATAACCACCTTGTTAAGGTTGAAGATTGGTCTGCTCTTATGGATATAACTAGTAGTTCCGTATTTGCTGTATCCATCTTATTAATCAGTACAATTCTATTAAATACACTGACAATAATTATTAATCGCGACAAAACAGTTAAAAATTAATACAGATTACTAATATCACGTAGTATTTCCGATATTGTGGAGCTACTACGTGCTTTATTTTGCTTACCATATATCTTTGAGTCTACATTTTTATGATGAATCACTACCTGTACATTATCTTTCGATTGATTCATCACTAAATAATTTCAGATTGATCAGAACTCAGTCCATCACTTACATCATGGAAAGGGCTGTATCCAGTAACATTGTATTCACTCCTTTACGCACATACCCCCAATCCTCTCAATAGGTATCTTTTAATGCTCGAAAACGATTCGGTTTATCAGTACGTTCTATTTCAAGTAACGTTACATCTAAACGAAGTTATGCTGTGTTTTTTCGATTGCTCATGAATTTTATTCTTCTCTAAACATTTTCATTGTGACATATATACTGTTTGGAAATCTAAAAATGGTCTATTAACCATTTTCTATTTTTGTAAAACAAAGTCATTACTTAATAGACAAATTGCCATTCAAATTTCTTTGTCTAATCATATATTAATAAAGTAACGTTATTGTTACCTTACTAAAATTGAAATGGAGGTATTGATTGATAATGGGTGATATTATAAATATTAGAACTAGTTCTGATTCCTGTGGAAAACATGAAAAAGGTTCCAGCCATCGCTGTAAAGGTTGTGTTTGTGATCAATTAAGACGTTTACAAACTCAGACTGAAGTTGATCTCTTCTTATTAGGAGGTCAGGTTATAGAAGACGTTGTTTTTATTACCTTTGATCCAAAAAATTGTTGTGCTTTCTTCAATGATCCAACGACAGAACCTGGTTCAACAATTATTGTTGACTGTCAAGATATTCAAGCTATCCGAATTGAAGCAGACTAAGCTAAGCTAAAGCGCAACAAAGATACAAAAAAACAATAAATTTCAAATAAAAAGAGATCAAAAGACGAATCCAATTTGAACAATCTTTTTTCAAATGGATTCGTCTTATTTATTTAGATTATTTAAATCTAACTTTAATTCAATGTTACAACCGGCACTTTGTATTTTCTTCTGATAAGAATACACTTTCAATTATAAACCTTTGAAAGCTTCAGTTTGCTCCTTGATTCCTTTTTCTGCAGCAAATCTCTCAATACTAGAAGCACCAAAGAATCCAACAATCCCATCTACTCTTTCAATAATATAAGCAGCATCTTCTGGTTCTGCAATTGGACCTCCATGGCAAATTGCTAATATTTCAGGATTTATAGACTTACCAGCATTAATAATTTTTTGAATTCGATCGACACAGTCATCTAGAGTTAATGCAGTTTGTGCACCAATCGTTCCTTTTGTTGTTAATCCCATATGGGCCACTAAAATATCCGCACCCGCTTCAGCCATTTTCTTTGCTTGCTCTTCATCGAAGACATAAGGTGTAGTTAGTAGGTCTAATTCATTTGCCTTTCTAATCATATCTACTTCTAAATCATAGCCCATCCCTGTTTCCTCTAGATTTTGACGAAATACACCGTCAATTAAACCAACTGTAGGGAAGTTTTGAACCCCACTAAACCCTTGTACTTTCAACTGCTTTAAGAAAACTTCCATTACTTTAAAAGGATCTGTTCCATTAACACCAGCTAGTACTGGAGTATCCTTTACAACTGGTAATACTTCATTACCCATCTCTACAACAATTTGATTGGCATCACCATAAGATAATAATCCAGCTAGGGAACCACGACCAGCCATTCTATAACGGCCAGAATTATAGACAATTAACATGTCAGCTCCACCGGCTTCACTACTTTTAGCTGTAATTCCTGTACCAGCTCCAACACCTAACAGAATATTACCTTTCTTAATTTCTTCTTTAAAACGATTCAATATTTCTTGTCTCTTTAACATGATTGCTATCCCTTTCTTTATTTTCTATTAATTCAATCAATTTTCTCGCTGCTGCTAGTGCAAACTCTTCACTATTAATATCCGCATTGATTTCAATCATTTCCACTTTGCTTTGGTCAACATTTTTTCTTAATGTATCAAATAACATTCTATCTTCTTCTAAACCATAAAAAGGTTGCCCTTCAACATCTAGACCAGAGAGCCCTTCTAACGGTAAAAATAAAGCTGTGTACCCTGTCGCTAAAGCTAATTTTTCTGCAATTACTTCACCTATTTGTCTATTCTCTTCAACGGATGTACGCATCAAAGTAACTGTTGGATTATGCTTATAAAATTTTCGACCTTTAAATTTATCAGGGACAGAGTTAAATGGACCAAAGTTAACCATATCTATTGCACCCACCGATACAACTTGAGGAATTTGTTTTCTAGAAGCTGCTTCTAAACGATTCGGTCCAGCTTTCAAGACACCGCCAATTAACTCATCAGCCCATTCAGTGGTCGTTATGTCAAGGACTCCATCTATAAATCCATTAGCTATTAAATTCTCCATTGTACGACCACCAACACCTGTTGCATGGAATATTAATACTTCATATCCTTTAGCTTCTAAAAAATCTTTAGCCTGATTAATACAAGGTGTTGTTAGTCCGAACATTGTTGCAGCAATAAGTGGTTTCTTTTTTACGATCGTTATATTGTCAAAGTTCAGCATACCTGCAATCGCAAATACTGCATTCGTAAATATTTTAGTCGAAATTACATTTAAACCAGCAACGTCTACTACCGATGGAATCATAATGATGTCACTAGTTCCTACATATGGCTCCGTATTACCAGAAGCAACTGTAGAAACCATCACTTTTGGAACACCTATTGGTAGTGCTCTCATACCAGTTGTTACGATAGATGACCCTCCAGTACCTCCAAAGGAAAGTACACCGTCAAATTTACCTTCTTCATACAGTTTCGGCAAAAGGACTTCCATCCCTTTTGCAAGAGCTGCGGTTGCATTTGCTCGATCTCTCTTTGTCGCAATGTCCTGTATATCTTCTCCAGCTGCAGCTGCTACTTCAGCATTTGATACGTCAGGCTCAAATGCTGGATTAAAAACACCAGTATGAATCGTAAAAGTATTGAAACCTAACGATTCAATCAACTCTTTTACATACAAATATTCTTTTCCTTTTGAATCAAATGTTCCAGCCAAAGCAATTGTTTTCATATCATCTCTCTCCCTTCTAGATCTTAAAATCGTCAAAATAATCATACAAGAAAGCGATTACATTTATTACTCCATTCCATAATAACGTTTTCTTTTGGGAGAGTTAATGTGTTTTTGTTCTATAAAATTGTCTCTTTGTTATATTATCAATTATGCCTTGGCATTATTGCGTCTGGACACGGCTTTGTATTTAGGCCTGCAGATGTTTTTTGTGCGAAAGCGCAGCGGCAGTAACAACTGGTTTTGTCTGTGCGAAAGCGCAGCGGCAGTAACATGATGTTGGTCAATCAAGCGTTGCCACAGCTCGTGGCGTTCTTAGACTGAGTTCCTCTATTTCAGTGGGTGTCCAAACACCTGCTGATAGAAGTTAAATAGTTTTTAGGTGACACACCTTTATATTTTTTGAATATTTTACTAAATTGAGTGTAATCCGGATAACCTACCATTTCAGCGATATTATTTAGCGGTATTTTTTCAAATTTCAGTATTTCGATAGCGCGATTAAGCCGAAAATTAATAAGATATTCAGTAAATGAAATACCCATCTCTTTTTTAAATAAAGTGCTTAAATAAGAGCGAGACAAACTTAATATTTCGGCGACTTCATTCAACGAAATTTCGTCCATATAATGTAGGCTGATATACTTCTTTGTAAAATTAATATAATCATCTTGACTTTCTAAACCATCAGTAATTTTACTGATTAATTCATCCAACTGAAAATCGTTCGTCTGCTTAAATGATTTCGTAATATGTATAAGTGCTTGTTCATTTGGAATCCTTTCAAAAACGGAACCCCCGATGTATCCCATAATAGTAGTATCATCGTACATATACTGAACATCTATAGGTTTATTAACCGGACCACCATAAATCATGTTAATAATGTTTGGATTCAGTTCATTACATCTATTAAAAATAGTTACAGCCATCCTTTTGGCAGCATGTAAAGATAAAATCTTTTTAGCGCCTAGTGATCCCCCATTCGTTAAACCTAAGTGAACACAAATAATATCTGCACCCGCTTCTACCATACTTATAGCTTGCTCCTCATTAAATACAAAAGCTACTGTAAACAAACCTTTTTCACTAGCGATACGAATAGCTTCTATCTCTTTTTCATATGTAATCCCTTGTTCTTCTAGAGCTTCTCTAAAAAGCCCATCTATCAGGCCAATACTTGGATAATTATTAATACCTGCAAATCCCTTTTTCTGAATCAAATCGATATAGCTATCTAATTCAATTGTTGGATCTGTTGCACATAAACCAAAACAAACTGGAATTTTTTTAATCGTAGGAATGATCTCTTTGCATGCAAAACCCATAACAACATCATTACTATTCGCATACGGTAAAAAGCCTGCTAATGAGCTTACCCCCATTAATCTAAACCGTCCTGAATTTAGCGCAAGGATAAAATCAGCGCCACCTTGTTCTGCATATTTAGCTGTCATTCCAGAACCTGCTGCAACACCTAAAATATATCGATTTTTATTAATTTGTTTATTCATATAATTTTTTATTTCATACTTCTGATTTAGTTTGTCCTCCATTTAATTTTCACCCCTACAAACATTGTTTTGTCTTCAGTTATTTAATCATTCTTCTCTTTTAGTGTAATGAACATTATCTCTAAATACCAAAGCTACACCTACTGATTTCCTAACTCTATTAGGTGAATTGCTTCAAAAACCTCTCCCTAAATCTCCCATAACCTTTTTACATCGGCCAATTCTTGCCCATTGAATTCCATTCTGTAAATGTCTGGCTTCGTTGTCTGTAATAAAAAGTTCAAATCGTATCTACTATCATAAAAACCCATCATTAAAGTCATTACAGCCCCATGTGTGCCAATTACTACTTTCTGACCTGAATATGTGTTTACTATTTTTCCCAAAACTTTTATAGCACGTTTCTGGCAGTCAGCATTTGACTCGCCTCCCTCTAAAGCATAGGTTGGGTCAGAAAATGACTTTTGTAAAAAAGGGAATAATTCCTCGTCAGCGATTCGCTTATCTCCAGCAATAAATAGTTGCTCTTTTAGATCTTCAAATATAATTACCTCTTTTTCTATTTGATTAGCTACTTCCTGAACAGTTTGGATTGAACGACTATACGGGCTTGAAATAACAGTATCAATGCCTTCTTTTTGTAATATATCAGTTATTCGTTGAGCATCTAACCTACCCTTTTCAGTCAATTCTCTCGTTCTCTCATTTCCGTCTTTTGGTGAATCTCCATGTCGCACCATATATATGATTGTTTTCATAATGTCTCCTAAAATTTAGTTTTGACCTAAACCCTTTTTGTGTGAAGCTAAAATCCATATTGCACTGAAGAACTTCTACTGTTAATCTTCTGATATCGGTAAGACTGTAGAATATTTAATTTCTCTTAATGATAAGTTAGTTTGAATACGGGATATGCCCATCCTATTTAATTTTCTAATAAAGCTATCTAATTCTTTTCGATCTCTAACAATGACTTTTAAAAGATAATCATACTCTCCTGTTAAACAATGACATTCTAATATTTCGGTCATTGTTTTTAAGGTATTTTCCAAAGCTTCTAATTCCTTAGCTTGATGAATATTAGTACTCATGAAAACATAGCACAGTAAATCGAATCCAAGTTTCTCAGGATTTAAAATGGCAACTTGTTTGTCAATAAATCCTTCACTTTCTAAACGTTTTATCCTTGTGTGGGTTGCCGGCGGAGACAAATTCACCCGTCTCGCTATCTCAGCATTACTTATCTGAACCTCTCTCTGCAAAATATCTAGTATTTGAGTATCAATACGATCTAGTAATTTTCTTTCCACATCTCTCATGATTTTTTTCTCCTTTTTTTATTCGAAATTATAGTCACTTTCGACAGCTATTATTAATTTTATTCTGTAAAACTTTATTTTTCTTTCCATTGTTTTGATTTTCATTATTCTTACAAAATATTATACTGCCAAATTAGCAAAAGTGTTATGATTCTTTTATTAAATGTAACTTGATTGTACATAAGACACTCAAAGGAGAGATAATGATTTGAAGAATGTCTATGTTTTATTAATGCTTTTAACTAGTTTACTTTGGGGTGGCAATTTTGTAGTGGCCAAATCTCTTGTTGACCATGCCTCTCCGTTAACACTGACGAGCTTAAGGTGGCTCATTGCTATAGTGGCCCTTCTTCCAATGGTATGGTGGAAAGAGAAAAAACTGCTTCCCTCTCGAGCTGCCCTTCTCCCTTTATTTTTAATGGGCATTACAGGTGTGGTATTGTTCAATATATTCCAATTTTTAGCATTAGAAAGAACTACTTCGACGAATGTAGGTCTCATTTCAACATTAAATACAATTTCTATTGCGTTTTTTTCATTTGTTTTTCTAAAAGAAAAAATGAATAAACTTCAAGCATTTTCGATGTTATTTTCGTTGTTTGGTGTGCTTCTCGTACTTTCAAAGGGGAATATCGATTTTTTATTGTCTTTTCATTTTAATTTGGGTGATTTATGGATGGTAGCAGCTGTATGTGTATGGGGAATTTATTCCGTCTGTAGTAAATGGGCAATGAAGACTACCTCGCCACTAATGTCCACTTTGTATTCAGGAATATTTGGACTTCTTGTCCTATTACCGTTTAACCTTAAGGATTTTACCATTTCCAATGTAAATCATTCTTTTATTCTTTCTCTTTTATATACAGGTCTTATCTCCACTGTTGTTTGTATGGTACTTTGGAGTATTGGTATTCAACAATTAGGGGCTACAACATCCGGTGTTTTCCTTAATTTCAATCCGATTTTCACGGCAATTTTAGCGTTTTTATTTTTAGGAGAAAGCATCTCTTGGACTCAAGGGATTGGAGGATTGATTGTTATTTTAGGATGTTATTTATTTTCACATTTTAAGTCAAAAACAACCTATTTGAATACGTGTATTTCAAATAAAAAAATGTCAACAAGATTTGTTGACACTCATAAATTACAATGAATTATATTTTTTCACTTCTAAAGGAATAGATAGTACATATAAATCTACAGCGTATGTAATAATCGTAATCCCTTTACCTTTTTCAGTAAATTTCGCTTGAAGAAAACGTTCCGAAACTTTTCTTTTCCCCCATCTTTTAGGGAACCATTCAAATCCTAGCATAAAATTATCACCTTTTAGTATTTTCTTTCATAAGACCAAAACGACAATTTGAACTGCATCCCAGTTAGTACGAAATTACAATTGGGATGCAGTTTAATTATGAGTGCCTAAAAAAGTTCTCGTATTCTTTGGTATTAGTTCCATTTTAATATAATGATTAATAATTTTCAAAAAAGCTGTTGGCCCTAATCTTTTTTGAATGTTCACTGTCTTGTTGAAAATGAAACAATTCCTTCCTTCTTTTCCTAAGTACATGGTTTATACTTTAAAGAAGATGAATTATGAGTCCAAACCAATGTTCTACTACTGAAACATTAGCTGTAGAAAATAAACTGTTCGAGGTGAATCAAAGATGGGAAATTGTTGTAGTAGCCCTAAAAAAAATAGTAATGCAAACACTATTATTTGTCCGTCTTGCAAAAATAAAGCTAAAAACATACAGCTAATAACAATTAAATCAATGCTTAAACCATCTGTATTAGAATTTATAAATGCGATGGAAAATCACTATTTTTGTTCTACTAAAGATTGTCATGTCGTTTATTTTGATACGAGAAATAAGGAGTACACTCTTTCTGCTATAAAGATATCTGTGCATCAAAAGGATGACTCATTAAGTACACCGGTTTGTTATTGTTTTGATTGGACTAAAGAGAAAATTAAACACAATGTCGAAAATAAACTTACTCCAAATCCGTTAGAACATATTCGTGAAAATATAAAAGAGAATCGTTGTGGCTGTGAGGTAAACAATCCTCAAGGAAGTTGTTGTTTAGGAAATGTTACGAAATATATTAAAGGTCTAGCCTAAATCGGAATAAAAAAGTGTCCTAAAACCCCTGTAAAACAGAAGTTTTAGGACCTTTTTATTGCACGTAAAAATTGTTAATCCATTAATTGATTAAACTTTTCTGTAGGGAACTCAACTCCTAGTTCCGCCATTTGTTTTTTTGCTTTCTCAATTAATTTGGTAGCCTCTTCTTTTGTTTCATCATCTAAATTCGTGAATCTTCCGCCCTTTTCATTATGAGTCGGAATTGATACACCAAGGTCTTTCAGTTGTTTGTTTGCTTCCTCTTGAGTTATTGAACCCTCTTTAACTTGTTTCATAATTTCTTGTACTTTTGTTTTTGTTTCATCATCTAATTTCGCGAATTTATCTCCTTTCCCATTATGGGTCGGAATCGATACACCAAGGTCTTTCAGTTGTTTGTTCGCTTCCTCTTGAGTTAAGGCACCCTCTTTAACTTGTTTCATAATTTCTTGTACCTGTGTTTTCGTTCCATCATCTAATTTCGCGAATTTACCACCTTTTTCATTATGAGAGGGAATTGATACTCCAAGGTCTTTCAATTTTGTATTCGCTTCCTCCTGAGTCAAGGAACCGTCTTTAAGCTGTTTCATAATATCTTGCACTTGTTTTTTTGTTTCATCATCTAAATTCGCGAACTTATCGCCATTTTCAGAATGTTTCGAAGGTAATGACACCCCTAAGTTAGCTAGTTCATTCCTTAGGTTGTTTAAAATTTCATCAACTTTTTGTTGAGTTTCAGTATCTAAATTTGTGAATTTTTCTACTTTAACTGTTTCCTTTTGAGTTGTAGCTGCGAGAGTTGGAATCGTTGCACCGCCAAATATTCCTAATGATAAAGCTCCTGTCATAGCATAAATCGAAATCTTACTTCTTATTTTCATTTTTATTCACTCCTTGAATTAGTGTAACGGGATTTTTGTCCCTAAGCTTAGATTTAACTAAGCTGTATCTACACTATATCGATGAAGTGTGTCAGCTGTATGTCAAAAGAACAACTATAAATTATTTTTCGTAAAAACCATTTTTATTGAAATCATACCATTTTTGAATCTTCTCTTCTGAATGTACTTGCAAATGATTCATAATTTCTTTTGCAAATTCCAATGTAGCAGTCCCGTTTGCTGTTATGAAATGATCAGCGTTGACACATTGCTTTTCTATATAAAATTTATTTCCACTATAATTTGGACAACTGTTTACAATAAAGTCATGAGAGTTGCCAGTATGCTCTACTTTATTCATATAACCATTGTAAGCTAAAAATGTAGTTGCATCACATATTGCTGAAATTAATACAGTATTACGTTGGCAGTAATCAACTAATTTTTTCACTTCAAATAATTCATAGTTATTCTCTTTCCATATCGTCCCTCCACATAATAAAAGCATAGTAAGATTATTATTTTTTCTCTTTAGGTAATCCTCGATGGAATAGTCTGGAATAGTTTTTAGCCCTCCCATTGAGCATACTATTTCCTTCGTTAAGGCTATCGTAACAATGTTAAAATTCCCCTCTGAACTATTTAACTCTGGACAAATAAACCCTAATTCCCAGTCTGCATAACCATCGGATATAAATACTGTTATTTCTCTTGTCATCTTAAATGATCCCCCTTTTCCAAAAGATTAACAAAAGAAAGTTGACATAAACCTGTCAACTTTCATAGAGCTTACTTATTTTTTTAATTGTGTTTTTTACATCCTCCACAAGAAATGGAGGTTCAAGCACTTTCACTTTGTCTCTTAATTGAATGATAAAATCAATAACCCATGCTAAATCAAATGTTTTATATGTTATTGTTGAACTGTTTGAATAAAATTGAAATTTTTGTACCCCGATCTTATCCATTAAAAAAGCTTCATCTTCCTTCTCATATTGCAGCACAACATTTGATAAGACAAAATACGATTCAGTTTAAATAGCCGAAACTGGATTCAATATCCCGATAAATAGTTCGTTTCGACACTTCAAGTTTTTCTGCCAATTGTTGTGCCGTGATTTTCTCGTGATGAACTAATAAATTTAAAATACTAAACATTCGGGCTGATTTCATTGCACCCTCCTCTTTCATATGTATTCTATATCGGTATTATTCCTATTAAGATGACTTACGAAATCTTTACCCTATTTGTTCAGTCTGATCTTTTTTCCAATAAGTATTTGGTCCATTACATGTTAATGTTGCGTTATTCGGTACCTGTTTCATTATAAGAAGAAGATTCAATAAATCAACTGACGATCCCATTGCGTTTAGTATGACCAAGAACTTTAATGTCGTTGTCAAGAGTCCAATTACACTTAAAATTAGTGGCAAAATTATTGACAGTATTATAAAAGGAGCAACTGTAATGAAGATATATCTTGATTTTAAAATCTCTTCTTCCGTAATAACAAAAGCCCCAAACAGAGTAAGCCCCACAAAAGTTTTTTTGGATTTCATAAAATTAGGAATGAACATCAAATGAAGTAATTCATGAATAATCATTAGTAAGACTATCCACAAAATAATACTAAAGTTAATTGTTATAATTATTGCACCCTCTGAAAATCCAAAATCATTCAAAGAAATACTGGAGAAAATATTTATTACCCCAATAGAAATCATTGAAGCGATCATCATTAAAGGGATCGATAACAATATAGCACTTCTTAAATTTTTAGGTTCTTGCATAGGAATCCAGCCATTATCAATTAATTCTACATGTGAATTTGGGTCACTTTGCGGTAATTTGTTTAGTAATTTCATTTTACCCCTCCATTACAATCTATTGATTTTTAATAATCTCACTTAATTGGAAAATGCCTTCTTTAATGTCTTCGAGTGAAGCATACCCGTAGGAAATTCGTATAAATAATCCTGATTTTTCGGCATAAATACTACCAGGATTTAGAAGAATATTGTTGGATAACGACTTCTCAAACAGCCTTTTTACTTTATATTCTGGTTTTATTTTAACCCATATGAACAATCCACCTTTTGGGATGTCCCACGTAGCGTAAGGACTCAAATATTTATCCAGTGCATCTAAAGCAATTTTTCTACGAATGTTAAGTTGTTCTCTTACTTTATCAAGATGATCCTCATATAAATTACTTGATAGCCACTCTGCTGCCACGAGCTGGGAAAGAGTACTTGATCCATAATCGGATTGCATTTTTAAATCTGCTAATCGATTAATGACTGACTCCGAACCGACTACCCACCCAATCCGTAATCCTGGACTAAGGGTTTTGGATAAACTTCCAACATACAATACATTCCCGTAATGGTCCATTGCTTTCAGTGGTTTAGGTGGTGGATTGTCAATCCATAAATCACGATACACATCATCTTCTATAACTGGCAGTTGCTCTCTTTCACAATATGCCATTAATTTCTGTCGTCTCTCTTCTTTCATTAATGCGCCTGTTGGATTGTGGAAGGTTGGAATCGTATATAAAATATTCTTACCTTTTTCATTAGTCGGATAAATGGAATCTATAATAATCCCCTCATTGTCCTTCGTTAAGCCTTGCAACTCCATCCCGGCAGACTCAAAAACAGTCAATGAGTAAAGGTAGGACGGCATTTCTAACAATACCGATGAACCTCTTTTCAGGAGTCCAATTGAAATTAGATGTAAAGCTTGGAGCGCACCAGAAACGACAAGGATGGACGACGGAGATGCTTCGATTCCTCTTACTTTTAAATAATCACTAATAGCTTGGCGTAACTTTATATTTCCTTTCGGCTCTTCATAGCCAAAAGTGGTCAATTGATTCGAAACCTTTTGAACAACGGCTTTCATCTCTTCTAAAGGGAACATCTCTGGTGATAACTCCCCTTACTCAATTGAATAAGATTCGCATTCGATTCCGCTTCGTTAATTTCCTGCACCATGGAAACGCTTGGTTTATGCGTTCCTAAAGTGACATTTTCATTCCAGTTCGCCGAGAATTTCCCTCCCATCAAAGTCCAAGTATTATTGGTGACCAACGTTTCCTTCCCTGCTTTGCCTTCAATTAGTCCTTCTGCCATTAGTTCCTCTAAAGCTGTTATAACTGTACTCCGATTAACTTCAAACTGTTTGGCCAGATTACGTTGACTTGGTATAGGACTGCCAATCGGCCACTCCCCTTTCGCAATTTTTTCTTTTATAAAATCAATAATCAATTGATATTTTGGCTTTTTCATATGTACTCCCTTATCTGAACTGGTTGGTTTTTTTTATTTTAACCTGTTGGAGAAATTTTACCAAAATCCTATTAATATTGAAAATAAGAATTTAATTGGTTGGATTGAGAAAGTAAAACGAGGTGTAATCATGTTAAAAAGATTAGATTTAAAGATTATTTCTGCTCATTTCATAACAATCATTTTGTGGGCATCAGCTTTTCCAGCAATCCGAGTCGCATTGACGGCTTATTCACCCGAACATATATCACTATTACGATTATTAGTCGGCTCATTCGTATTAATCATCATCGCAGTTATTACTAAAACGCCTTTACCTGCACTAAAAGATATCCCAATTATTTTATTGCTTGGCTTTTTAGGATTCACTGTATATCAAGTAGCACTTAATTATGGGGAGCAAACGATTAGTGCTGGCGTTGCAAGTTTACTTGTTTCAACAACCCCTATATTCACCGCCTTGTTAGCTGTATTCTTTTTTCGTGAGAAGCTTGGGTTATGGGGATGGCTTGGTTCACTTGTTGGTTTTTGTGGTGTAGCATTTATTTCTGTAGGAGGTTCAACCGGAGACTTTGCTTTTAATACGGGGATCATTCTAGTTTTAGTAGCCTCTCTTTCAGAAAGTATATACTTTGTTTTTCAACGTCGTTATGTAAAAAAATACGGGTCTCTTCCATTCACGATGTACGCAATTTGGTCAGGTACTATCTTTATGTTGCTATTCTCGCCTGGCCTAGGTGAAGCCATTATGGACGCCCCGTTAAATGCAACATTCGTCACTTTGTATCTCGGCATTTTCCCAACAATCATTCCCTATTTTATGCTAGCCTATGTTACATCACGAACAGGAGCAGCTGAAGCAACAAGCACACTTTATTTAACCTCCGTTTTTGCATTTCTTATCGCTTGGATTTGGCTAGGCGAGGTTCCACATTTTTCTTCCATAACAGGCGGCTTAATTACTTTAATAGGTGTATTTATTGCTAACGTAAAGAAAGAAGGTATTTTAATAGAAACTAAGAACGCTCAAAGTGTAAACTAACTGACGTGTTTACTTTATCATCTTGTTCAAATAAATGGATTTAGCATAACAAAAAGTCAACTCTTAAAAAAATGTTGAGTTGACTTTTTTAGTTGATTATTCAGTTTTTACTTAATTTCAAAACAGCTAAATCATACATTTTAAATAAAAGCTTTATTGTCACAAATCCCGCTGAAACTAAAATAATAAAATAAGTTGAAACATACATTATGCTTTTAAAATCACTTATTACAGGCGGGTTAACAAACGCTATAGCAACTACAAAAGCCAAAATAAAAATAAAGAAATTACTTTCTAAAAGTTTCATGTGGTGCACCCCCATAGTTTTTTTATTATATATTAAAGGCATCCATTTGTTTCACAAAAATCTGTAAAGAACCAATATTCGCTTTTTAATCTATCCTAGTGACTAGAGAAAACAGTTTACTATATAAATATCTCACTTAAAATAAAAATTTACCGCGTTTAGATAAAGAATTTTTTCCGCTGAAATTGGATCAAACAATTCTTGAATCAGTTCAATATCTGCATAAGCAAAAGGTCTTTTTGCTCGTGTGGACGGCAAGTCTGTACCGAACATTAACGCTTCGGGATTGACAGTAAAAATAGATTTCAACGCATGTTCCACATCGAGCTCTACACGACCAAAACCTGTCGCCTTTACACGTACACCTTTTTCTACAAGTCGCAATAAATGAGGTAAGCCTTCCTCAGAGAGTCCTAAATGATCAATTGAAATCGCCGGTAATTTTTCAATCGTTGGTGCAATTTCAGGCAAATTTTTTGCGTCAATATATAATTCACTATGCCAACCAGCTAAATCATATACACGTCTCGCAAAGTAATCGAGCTTCGTTAAATCTTCGGAGCCGCCACGTTTCACATTGAATCGGAGTGCGCGCACACCTTTTTTATGTAAATCCATAATCTCATCATCTGTCACCGAAAATGGAAGCTGTGTAACACCACAAAATGCAGATCCCATTTTCTCTAAAGCATTCACTAAATACGCTTGATCAAAACCTTGAAAAGAACCGGATACAATTGCCCCACCTACAATAGGATAAGTCGCTGTTTCTTTTTGATAATCTCCTACAACATAACTAGGTGGTACATACCCCTGATTTTCAGTAATCGGAAAATCAAAATCAATAATGTGAAAGTGTGCATCAAAAATTTTCATCTTACCGCCCCCTTTCTTATACTTTATCAAATATAGTACATAAAAGAAAATTATGTTCTTTTATACAATTACATAATTTTATCTTATCATTCAAAATGTACGAGTCGTTAAAATCCTGCAAAAATCTTTTCTAATAAATATCGAGATTCACAATGTCATTCAGTTGCTTATCGGTTTTTATCGTTACAATTCATCAACACAAAAAAGCTAGGCTCACAAAAAAATTGTGAATACCTAGCTTTCTTTATGCGTGTTCATTTGTTAACCATGACATTACTAGTTTACCATATTATTCTTATTAATGTCGAATCTTTTAATTTATGATATGTAACCAAAGTAATTCCAAAAGGCGACTTCCTAAACATCACCACTTTCTTTCAGGTTGGTTGGTTGCGTGCTAATTGTAAAACCAATCTGAATATCATCAATAATATACCAATACAAACGATACTAACTATCTGTGAGTTTCCTGTAAACGCAGAATAATACATTAATCCAAATGATAAAAGTACTAAAGCCCAAATTGTAAATTGATATTATTTATAAAGTCCTTGGAAACATGAGATGTTTTTGACCATCGTCAAACTGATCTAATAATTCTTTATTATAATTTTTTGATTGAGGATTAGGAAACGTAAATCCAGGGTTTGTAAGATTGACGATTTTTTTACTAGGAACAGACTTGATGAATGCAACAACCAACTTTTCGAGTCAATTCAAAAAATAATTGAATACCTAGTCTTTTTTAATTTTATGCAAATTTATAAATCCTAATATACGAATGTTTACTAAAGAGGTTTTTTTATTTTCTCTTCATATGTTTGACTTCTTCGGCCATACTCGAAAGCTTCATGAGCGTTTTCCAATTACGGACAGTTGCTTGAATCTCAAGCTTTTTTAGATTATTGCCTACTTTGGAATTTCGAATGCTGTCATAAAATAAGAGATACATATCCCTTCCATTTATGACACTGAGTTCTCTTTCGTTTGCATAGGATAAAAACTTGTCACTATTGACTTTTGAAGGAGCTGTCGGCAGCAATGCAACATGCAAAGATTCCCTTTACATGAGAGATTCGCTTCTGAAATCTCCTGATTTGAAAAAGGAGTTTGACTAATAATTTGTTGTATTTCCTCTGCTGTCCTAATGACAACAACGCTAGATACCCCAAAATCATCTTTAATTTTATCGTGAATTTTCGTTTGTAAAAGCTCCTCGGTTTCATCTGATTCAAAAAGGATGTTTCCACTTTGGATATTTCAGTTTTAACATATGTCATCCTTCAACTTTGATCATGAGCCCCATCTCACTAAATCTTCATACTATTACAATGATTAAGTATGTATGTCATACATTGAACCGTATCATCAATGCGTTGTTTTTTCGAATTATAATAACGTATATTTGAACCTTCTCGAATACTAATGGCTTCGTTAATAATTTTATGAAACTCTTCAGGTAAATGATGTATCGCAAATTTACAAGCTTCTACTTTTGAAACAATTTCATTTTCTGTTAATGTGTAAAATTGTCGTAACATCCCAGTAATGGACCATTCTACTTCTTCATCAACTAATTTATTTGGTATCATAAATGCCATAGTTTTATATTTTTCCATCGTTTCCAATCTATGCGCCCAATAACTGTTCATGTTTTGCAAAACATAATCAACCAGCACACTTTCATCTACACTGAAGTTATAGGTTGCTATATCCGGCCCTAAAACGGTAATCCCTTTATTTTTTAAAACCCACCAAGTAATTGGGTTAATATCATCATTAGTCCAATTTGTTTTGCCTTCATTTACCTTTAGACAGCCTTTTACCTCACTCTGTTTCTTTCCGACATCCCCAAATAGAATATAACTTCCATCCATCCCTATTTCCTTATATTTGCGATTTAATTCTTTGTGAAGGTCGGATATTACTTTCGCATCTTCTTCAGTTAAGGTTCTGTTTATAACTGTAATAAAATCGATATCACTAGATCCGTTTATGTAAGCGTTAAGAGCAATTGAACCTTGTAAATAGAACCCTTCCATTATATTCGGCATTTTATTTTGAAATAGGGTCAAATATTCATTTATAACTGTTTGAACCGGAATAGGAATTCTAGAATCCATAAAAACTCTCCTTTTCATCAAATAATACTTATATTACCAAAACGACTACCTGATTTACAATTAGTGATAATAAAGTGATTATCAGAGATGAAATTTTTTCAAACTTTGCCCGTTTGATCTTCGCTCCTACTGGACGTCCATAGAAAAACATGCTGTCGAAACGGAAATCACCCCTACGTTTTGTAAAGAGCCAATATGGAGTATCATTTAAAAATTCATTGGTATTCTAATGATTAGATAAGGGGTGGGAAAATTTGTTTTCAAGTTATTTACAAATAGTTGTTCAAACGATTATTACTTTTTTTGTCCTGCTTACACTTACGAGGTTTTTAGGTAAAAAACAACTAAGTTACTTAACCTTCTTTAACTACGTAACTGGTATTACAATTGGTTCTATTGCAGCAAATATGGTAATTTTAAAAACAATTCTATTCACAAAATTTTTAGTAAGCTTAATTGTTTGGTGCGCGCTTACTAGTTTAATTAGTTACATCGCTCTAAAATCCGGAAAAGCAAGAGTAATACTTGATGGACAACCGACAATTGTTATTAAAAAAGGAAAAATAGATAGAGCAGCTTTAGCAAGCACAAAAATAAATATTGATGACCTTACGATGATGATTAGACAGTATCAAGTTTTCTCTATTACAGAAATTGACTATGCTATTTTAGAACCAAATGGCATGCTTAGTATTTTGAAAAAGCCTGAATTTCAAAGCACCCAAAAGACTGATTTAAAAATCTATCCTTCAGCTCCGGCTTTTATCCCTCTTGAAATCATCACAGATGGGAAGCTAATTATGCAGATGAAAAATTATTTACTGAAAAAGGAATTTCAAATCGAGTAGATAATATGGTGAAAATGGCTGCAGCTAGTGGTGAACCAATGAAATCATGTTTTACTTATAAAGAAATAGAAAAAATATTAGAAAACTCAGGTTTGCTAATTTATGAGCATTTATCTCCAAATACAATTAATGAACTTTATTTTAACAATCGAGAAGATTATTTAACAGCCTTTGAAACAATTCAATACATTCACACTGTGAAAAAATAAGTAAAATTTCGGAAGAATCAAATGCAATTTAATCGATTTTCTAAAGAAAACAGTGTTATTGCACCATCAGGCAGCGGTTTCCTTGCTGTTTTTATTTTAGAAGGTAACGATATGTAAGACATGAACGGTGCAATATTGTGCAATCCATCCTTAAAGGTAAGAGGGAAAGGCGTGAAACAAAGACATAAAGAAGATTAACTGGCATCGTGATAGAATCTGAACACTTAAATCCCGCAGCGTTTATGCCTACAAAAGTAATTATCGGTATTTTCCGAATATTTCTCAGGCAATTAACTATGCAAGAATAACATCGTATCATATTTTAGTAATGTAAGATGGTTTAGTCTTACACCTCCCAAGCTTTGTTACTAAGGGTCACTTATTATTATAGGTGACCCTCTATAAATTTACTATTCTATTAATAGTGTTTCTCTATAGTTTATTGATAAACTCCCAATGGATTTCCGTCTGGATCATAAAAGGTAAAAAATTTCGTCTCACCTTCTCCATCTATTTCATTAACTTTAACATTCTTTTCAATTAATGATCGGTATGTTTCTTCAATGTTATGCGTAATAAAATTAAAGAA
Source organism: Lysinibacillus sp. NPDC056959 (assembly GCF_042674095.1). NCBI lineage: Bacteria > Bacillati > Bacillota > Bacilli > Caryophanales > Bacillaceae > Lysinibacillus > Lysinibacillus sp. NPDC056959. The sequence goes on from NZ_JBHURE010000005.1 coordinate 223,781, forward strand.
CTTCCCTACCCCAAAATAATTATCTGGGAAATTTAGTGGTATATGATTTTTTGCTTTTACTAAACAAACAACAGTTTGAGATTCTGCATCAATTTTCATTACTGCAGCGCCTTCTTCTAAATACAGAAGTGAAAACCCAAGTTTCTCCTCATACCATTTTGCAGATAGGTCGGGGTTCTTAATTGGAATAAATATCGCTTCTACACCTTTTAATATAGGTTTACTTATATTTTCCCTTCTTGTAATTTTCTTTAAAAATAGGGCTCAGTTCACTCCACACATCAAACTTATTTCCGTCTACATCATAAAAAACAAAATTTCTTCCCATATGGCCCCTATTCTCAACTTTTCCAACTTTAATTCCTTTATCGATAAAACCTTTTCGAATAGTCTCCAATGCACTTAATCCATCCACCTCAAAGGTTATTGAAAAATGTTCTTCCCCATAGCCATCAATGAAATTAGAGCTTTGATTGTTCATGGATTTAACAAGAAAAAAACTTTGATTGGCAAAATTAACAATCGCCTTATCATTATCCTGGTAACAGCGTTCTGCACCCAATTTACTTACATACCATTCACATGATCGTTCTACATTGCTGACTGGAATATATGTAGTTCCTATTCTAATTAACTTTTCACACATCTACTCACCCTCTCCAATGTCTCAAGTAAAATATTTTATGCTCTGCCTTTATATCCCTTGTTACAATTTCGTCCTCACAAAATGCTAAATTTGGATTACAGCCTAAAACGGCCAGACTCAATTTCGAGTTCTGGTCATTATGAAATGATAAGTGTCAAAGCTAGGGAACCTAATAAAAACAGTAAAGATTCTCCCCATACATTGACTCGAATGATTATTCCCTCTTCTGTAGATTAACTTTACAAATAAAAAATTGATTCTATATATATTATATAGAGAGAGAATTATATAAGGCACTTTAATATCCAAGTGTATTTGATCCATAGAAAGATGTGTGCTGTCGGAGATAAAATATATTCTTTTGGAGGAATTTTGAAATATGGAACAAAAAAAAATAACCTTATGGCGCCCTAAAGGTTTTTTGCAGTGGCTATTAACAGGCATTTCAGTAATACTAACACTTCTTACCGCCATGATAACGTATGCCATTTTTCATACAACTAATATTCTTAGTGTAATTGGTTTCCTTGGAACGCTTGCATTGTACACTCCATGGTTTTTATTAATATTAACATTTTTTATCATAGTACTATTAATACTTGCTTTATGGAAGAAAGCTAAAATCGCTCAATTCATGTTAATTTCGCTATTGATAATAAATGTATTTCTAACTGTGGAGCCAATTATAGAAATGAAGAACTATGCTAAAAAAGAAAATGTTCACGTTTCACTTTACTCTCACTTTTTTTACAAAACAGAAATATCATCAAAGTTTACAAAAGATATTATATTTGGAAAAACTACAGATGGCGTTGAGTTAAAGCTTGATGTGTGGCCAGCTAATGAAAAATTGGAAAACACACGTACCCCAGCTGTTATAAAGGTACATGGTGGTGGATGGGTTGAGGGCAGTAAAGCGAGTGCCCCATATTTAAATCAATGGATAAGTGAATTAGGATTTACTGTTTTTGATATAGACTATCGCATGCCTCCCCAAGCAGGATGGAAAGATGAGGTAGCTGATGTGAAATCAGCAATAGGGTGGGTAGTAGAACATGCGGATACTTATAAAATTGATCCTAAAAAAATAAACTTAATGGGTGATTCAGCAGGTGGAAATCTAGCTATGCTCGCTGCTTATAGTATGGGAGACACAACTTTACCACCGTCCACCAATGTACCATCAGTACCTATTAATACTGTGATAAACTTTTATGGACCGTCAGATATGACAAAATTTTATGAGAATAATCCTAGTCCAGGCTATGTGCAAAATGTTATGAAAGAGTATATAAGGGGCACACCTTCACAATTTCCTGATCGTTATCAAAAGCTTTCTCCTATCAATTATATTGGAGAGCACACACCACCTACCATTATGTTTTTAGGCACGAGCGACAGTCTTGTCCCAACAGAACAAGCTAAAATATTGGGCAAGGAACTTTCCATGAATCATGTTCATCATGAGATCTATTATCTTCCGAAAGCTGAACATGTTTATGATGGAGTACTAGGTAGTTTGAATACCCAAATTACGTACGAGAAGCTCAAGACATTCCTTCAGAAATATAACAAATAACATGCTACAGAAAAAATTGTAAATAAAATTGACTTTTAAAAGAGCGCCCCTATTAAGCAAAAAACGTAATGAAGTAACCTGCCTGTAGTGGACTTTCACCACCAAGTTGTTGAGCATGCTTAAGCAAATTACCAAAAGGACCAGACTCCACCTCAAGTTCTGGCCCTTCTTTTTTTTACATTTAACTATACTTTGCTTTGAACAATTATTGGTCACTATACTTGAAAGTTTTTAATGAAATAATAAGTGTCAATGCTAAGCATCCTATTAAAAGGAGTAAAGATTCTCCCCATGTACTAAAATTATTTATAAATGCAGCTTTAATCCCATTTAAAAACCATTCAAATGGATTTATCAGACTAATATATTTTATAAAGCTTGGCGCCTTTTCCATTGTAAAAAATGCATTGCTACAAAGTAACATTGGTATCATCAGTACATTGGCAGTCATACTTAAATGTCCCTCGTTTTTCACGAGACTTGATATTAAAAAGCTTAAAAAAACAAAACCTAATGAGGCTATTAGAATAATCGGTGTCATATATAAGAAGATATTAAAAGATACATTTAGACGATTGATAACGATAGAAAATAAAAGCACTATATAAGATAAGATAATGGCAACTATTGCCCACGAACTTGAAATACTAATGATATATTTCCATAAAGGCATAGGCGTAGCGTGAAGTAAATTATAAACACCTCTTTTTCTTTGCGATAACGCTATAAAAGCAGTGGTCATAAACGAATAAAAAAATACACTCACGGCAATGATTCCTTCTACATAATTTGCTGCATAGTTCGGTACAAATAACCTTAGCGCAATTATCGCAGCAAATGGCATTAATATTGACCAAAATAGTAAATACATATCTTTTATACTCGATTTCAAATTTAATACGAAAACAGCCTTCATTTTCTCGCTCCTCACATTGTTAATTCAAAAAATAATTCTTCTAAATTTTGAGTTTGGTAGTGCTCCATTAAACTATCAGGTGAACCATTTGCAATTATTTTTCCATGATGCATCATCAACACTCTGTCAGCCACGTTCATTACCTCCAACATATCGTGGGAAGAAAATAAGACGGCAACCCCGCTATCTTTTAAACGTTTAATGATTTGTTGAATTTCTCGCTGTCCTCTTGGATCTAATCCTGCGGAAGGTTCATCCAAAATCACAAGTTTAGGATTATGCAAAGTTGTCACGATAATTGCCAGGCGCTTTTGCTGTCCTAATGACAGTTTAATTGCAGACATTTTTTTCACCTGCAATAGATCAAAAGCTGCAAGTTTTTCATCTATCAGCATTTTTGTTAGCGAAACTCCATAAAATGCAGCAAATAATTTCAGATTATCCTCTACAGAATAGCCTTCGAAAAAAGGTGTTGTTTGAAGTTGCGTACCTATTTCCTTTTTGTAATCAGATGTCCAGTATTTAATTGTTCCACTGTCCTGAGGAATAATGCCAAGAAGCATACCGATAGTTGTTGTTTTACCAGCACCATTTGTGCCCACTAAAGCTACTATCTCCCCCTCATTAATTTCAACATCTATATGATCAACGACACATCTAGTTTTATAACTTTTCATTAATTGACTAGCGTTAATTAACTTTTTCATATTTTCTCCCCTTTATTTATCGTTGTATATTCAATGTTGAACATATGGCTATTTTTTAACTCCCTCATTCCAGGGAGTTATTTTTTTTCATAATATCAATAGCTTGATGTACAAATTTTGACTGCACTTTCACAATTTCTAGCATATTATCAAATGCTAGTTGTGTTAATTCCGGTAGTTCTCCTTGCATGGCAATCAATTTCGCCTCATAACCAGCATTGATAGCCTGCTCTTCTTGCTCTAAAATTTTTTTCTGCTTTTCTAATGCTTCCACAGCTTTAGCTTTTGGCAGTTTGAATGCAAAGGAGACACCAGAATACAAAGTTGTAGGATAAACTACCGAGGATTTTTCAAGCGCCTCAATAATTAATTCTTGCTCATGCTCCCTGCCCTTTTCAGTAATTTGGTAAATTGCTTTTTGTCTATGACCTGTGGATTCTATACTAGCTACCTCTATATAGCCATCTTTTTCAAGCTTTTTTAAAGCATTATAGATCGAGCCGATTAGCACACCACCCCATCGTTCTGCGTCATTTAATTCAAGCATTACTTTAATATCATAGCCAGTCATTGGTTTTAGCCCCAACATAGCAAGAACTAATAGCCTTGTCATAATAATCACCTTTTTATATTCAACGTTGAATAAGTTGAATATACCGTTTTTCGATTTTTTTGTCAATTGTCTTTATAATTATTTTTGAAATGTTGTAAAAATCTAAATTCTCTATAATAAAGTATTTTATGATAAAATACTTTATATTGCGCCATCAAAGGGGCATGTACCAATTCAAGCTGTTGCAAATTTATTTGCTACAGCTCTTTTTTTTCAATATTTTATACCTATTATCTAATTCCCATTTTGCAATTTAACCTAATGATTCACTAAGATTATTGCTTGCTGGCCAGGCGTTTTGTAAAAATTCATGAAACGTTAGTATATTCGGTTCATCTGAACGTACTTTTAAATTAATGGCTGATGTTATTATTGATGCTGAAATATGTTGGAGAATCGTGATCGAACCGTCATTTATTTCATTCTCAATAGCATTTTGACCTAAAATCGCATAGCCAGTTCCGTTCAGCACGGCACGCTTTATCATCTCATCACTTCCACCAACCATAATAGTGGACTGAGGTTGATAATCGGCTTTTTTGAAGTATTGTTCTATGATATTGCTGAAACTACAATGATAGTCATAGGAGATAAAGGTAGCTTCTCTTAAAATTTCATGAAAACTTCTTTCTTTGCAAATTTCAGAAGAAGCAACTAAAAAAGCCTTTTCCTCTTCTAAAAAAGTTTTACTAATATCGATATCATTACACTCATTCGCTATAATGGCGATATCTGCCATATGGTCTCGCACACTTTTGATAGCGTGTACACTATTGGGACTTGTTCTTGCTAGTGTTTGTTCTGCACTTATGTCAAATGCTTCAGGAGCTATTTTTGCCTCTGCAACCCTAATTACGAATGATATTATTAAAGTATACGTAAAAAAAGAAATGACTGATAGAGACATCATCAATACATCGCGAATCGTCATACTCGGCTTAGGTGGATTAGCCATCATTTTTTCAGTATGGATCCAAAATATACTGGTAGCATTGGACATGGCCTATGCAATTTTATCAGGTGCTATCTTTGTACCTCTCATCATCGGTCTTTATTGGAAGCGTGTAACAAGTAAAGCTGCTTTCTATTCTATTATTGCTAGTTCACTAGTTATCTTTATTTCATTTATTATTTTTGGCATTACTTCTACACTTCCGATTATTTATGGTTTAATTACTGGACTCGTCGTTATTATAGCTTTCACGCTTATTATTCCCGAAAATAACATTGAGGTGAGCAAAAAAGATACGACAATTTACAAGTAAACATTTATAGAAAGTTTCAATTTCACACAAACTTAATGTAAGCTGCATTCCAAAGTTAAACACATCTAACTATTGGAGATGCAGTTTTTTTATGAGGAAAAGAGGAAAAGCATTTTCATGGAAAATTTCTTCATCATCATGAAATCCTTATGTTTTCTTCTATCATTAAAAGTGACCCTTTTACTATGTTAATTCAGAAATTTGCTGTGATTAGGTAAAGCAATCTGCTCGAATTCAGTAGCTAGCTTATGCAAATTTCTAGTAAGCTCTTCTCCCTTCATTGGTAATCCATGTCCTGTAATAGCAACTGAAGGTTTTAGCACCTCTAATTTTTTTACAGAATCCCAAGCTGCCTGCCAATCCGTCGTGAAATATCGCGGTGGCCCGCTAATTTCCTTTTTTTGTAGCAATACTTTGTAGAGTGATTCTTGTTTAACCGTAACAAATGCATCACCAACAATTAATGCTCGATCCTCTTCGCGAAATAAAGATATATGCCCTGGCGTATGACCCGGTGTATGAATCCAACGAAAACCATCCATAAATGGAATACTACCATCGGAAGGAAGTGCCTCAATGCTGTTTCCTAAGTTAATCGCTTCATTCGGATAAATGGATGAAACTTTTGCTAGTAAGCCACCATTTACACTAGGATCAGGTTTTGGGTAATTTTTTATATTCGTTAAATAAGGTAATTCTAAAGAATGTGCATAAACCGGCATACCCCAGTGTTCAATTAAATCAATTATCGCCCCAACATGATCAAAGTGACCGTGCGTCAAAATTAGCGCTTTAGGTCGACTATTTGATCCAAATCTCTCCTCGGCTATCGAAATAATTTCCTTTGCACTTTTTGGCATGCCTGCATCAATTAATACGAACTCTCTCTTATGAGGTTCACCGTAGAGTACAATATTAACAATTTGAATCGTATGTTGGTATAAATCAGGCAAAACTTCTACACCATCACCACTCCAAATTGATGTCGCGGGAATATATTTAAAGTCGCTACCATAGTTCATTTTTTCATGCATGAAAATCCCTTCTTCCTCATTGAATTGTAGACAATCATATTTTTCCTTTATACTGTAAAGATATAGCAAGAAAAAAATGGGTTTTATATTTTCCTAAAGCATTAATTTCTTTCAGCATGTGTTTGAGTACTTGATCGCTGAAAAGTAGCTTGAATCTGCATCCATATCACCTGTTAAAAAAACGTCAAGAGCTAACTTCCGCTTCATGTCCCTTTCTTTAGTGCCTTTCAATCACTCGTACCATAGTCCTTACACCTACAAATATCATCCTCACTTTCATCGATAAGTAATAAAATAGTTTCATTGTATATTACTACCTATAAATGTATAATTTTACTGTATTTTGATCGAAGTAAATGATTCTTGTTTAAACTTCGCCAAATAAAAACACGGAAAGGAATGTAGTAGTTTGAAGATTGTAGGAATTATTATAGCTGTTGTGGTTTTACTTATTGTTGGTTTAATTATTGCGAGCAAACGAATTGTGAAAAACGCAAAAAAATCACAGTTAGAAATGGAAGCGGCTAACCCATTACCGAAGGAGAAACAGCATTTGCTTGCCTACGGTGCAAATATAGCTCTTTACCGGTCTGAGTCGCCTCGGATACTGCCGGTGAAGGTAGATCACGAGACTTTGAAAGAAGGTCTTTCTTCATTCTGGGACGTTAGTAATCCAGAAGAAGCTGTAGCAACCCTAGAATGGCTTCTTATGGAAGGACATCGTGCAAGATATGACGAATTATTTATGGCGTTGAAAGCTGGCCAGACTTTTACAGAGGAAGAAGTGGGCAAATCGCAGAAATGCTATGAATCTGCGCAAGAAGTAATGATGAAGCAGCTTTCCTTTGCAAAATCAGACTATGACCGTGTGGACACTATTGCCGCATGGGATTTTGACCGAGCTGTAAATATTGCAAGATGGAGCTACATAGTTGGTTATTTATCCGAAGAACAGGCATGGGGCTATATTGCAAGAGCAGCTGATGCCGGCAGCCATTTCTTCCAATCATGGAATGACTACTTTATTTCATTTGCATTTGGTCGTGCCATTGCTTACGAGGGTGACATTTACGACATCATTTGGAGTGGAAAAGAATTGCTAAAAGTAGATGGTTCGATTTGGAATGAATTTAGTATTAATCGATCAGCGGTACAAAAAGTCTAAAACTTAACATTGGACAAGGTCTAAGAGAGTATTCTATTTAGAGTACAAAGAAATGAATGATAATTAAAACAAAAACCTGCTAGATATTTAGCTACTTTCTTAGCTAAAATCTAGCAGGTTTACTTATTTACGAACAGCTTCAAATGTAATTAATGAATGCTCTTTTGAAGGCTTTTTGTCATAAATATATTCAGCTGAACAAGTAATATCAGAAAAACCTAAGCTTGTTAATATGTGCTGGAATTCTTCTATTCCGTACCATCGCAACGAAAATCTTTGCAATTCTGAATCTATTAATTTACCATTTCTCCATTTTTCATATTTCAAAACGGTTAAAGTATATTGATCGATCCAGTTCATTTCAACGGCTTTTCTTTCTAATGCAATTCCTTCCTCTTTCGAAATTTCATAGTAAGATGAAGAAGTTTCCCCTGTTCGCCAGTCTGTAGGTAAAAGCAAGTCTACAATTAAGCGTCCTCCAGGGATCAAATGATTATACATACATTTTAATGCATCCATTGCATCTTTTGAATTCTCTATTAAGCATAAAGAACCTGTAGGCATAACAATCGCTTCATATTTTGAGTCTATTGAAAAATTGCTCAAGTTACCTTCATATAGATTTGGCATGAATCCTCTTTCTTCACAACGTTTTCTGCATAAATCTAACATGTCAGGTGAGTAGTCAATTCCCTCAACATTATATCCCTTTTCAAGTAAAGGAATTAAGAAGCGTCCCGAACCAACCCCTGCTTCAAGCACTTTCCCCTTTGTTCCCTTTAGTCGTTCTAGATAATATTCAATATCCCCACCAATAGAATATCCTACTGGTTTTGTCAAATCATAAAGTTCTGTACATAATGGACCGTAATAACTATACAAAGTAATTCCTCCGATTTTTTTGCAGAAGAATCTATTATACTTAGTTCTTCCACACCTTATTTATGTTTGATGAAAAAATAGAGCTGACTTTCATAATTAATCACTCACTTTCGTAAAGAATATAGTAAAATTATACATAATTAATCTAAATTTTACAAATAGTTTTTAAATTCCTAAATAAGCTGAAGAATGGTCAGAAGAACCTTACTGCTGCTCTTGTTCTCATTAAAAAATAAGGAGAGAATGCTATGAATAAAGAAAAAGTGTTTGCAGAGTTCCCATTATTAAACTCCGAAAAGCTAGTACTAAAAAAAATTGAAGATGCACATTTACAGGAACTATTTGCGATTTATGATAATGAAAAAGTATTTGAATACTGCGGGATAATCCCTAAACATAATATCCAAACAGTGAGTAAAATGATTGGTCATTTTGATAGAGATTACAAGAAGGAAACCATAGTTAAATGGGGCATTTTTCAAAAATCTCATAGCGATCAATTAGTAGGTATTATAGAAGCAATGGAATTTAATCAAAAAGTGAATATGGTGACGATTGGTTACTATTTAGCAGAGGACTATTGGGGTAAAGGTCTTGCATCTGATGCGGTTAACATACTTGTCAAATTTTTATTTGAGGAAGTTAATATAAATCGAATACAGGCCGAAGTAATGCCGTTAAATGAAGCATCTAAAAAGGTTCTCCAGAAAAATGGTTTTCTAAAAGAAGGACTTTTGAGACAAGCCAAAGTGTGGTCTGGTAAAGGTGTTGTAGATTTAGAAATATACGGTTTGCTTAAAGAAGAATACATCATAGATAAATAATTGGGTGAGGTTCATAAAGCTTGTGTTTAAGTCTTAAATTTCGGCTAGATACCCAAAGATTGTTACTATTAAAACTAAAAGATATATTTAATCAATATGATTTTTTGTTTTGTTATTTCGAGAATTGAACTATTACTACAGCCTCCGTTTGTTTAACTGTTTTTTGCATATTTACAAAAAAGCAGATTGCATCATATTTATTAACTTACTCATATTGTTCAGTAATTAAATTTCTACTTTATGAGATTTTCTATTTTGTATCAATTTCTAGTTAACTAATAATTAATATCCAAATTTTTTATTACAAAAATCACTATATCGTTTATAATACATACTTGAATGAAAAACTACGATTCGGTTGGTAGTCCGGATGCATCATAATTTTGATGTCAATAACCTTCCCCTCCTTGGGATGTCCATCATTCGAGTTTAATTTTAAGGAGGGACCTACTATGAAACTAACCATTTGTTATGATGGACAATTTTATATAGGGCTAATAGAAAACATTTCCGAAAACAAATACAAAGCATACCGGTATATTTTTGGAAAAGAACCTAAAGATCAAGAAGTCTATGATTTTGTAAATACGAATTTGTTGGATTTTATCAAACATAATGATAAACATAGCGGAATACCTATCCAGCAGAAGAAAGTAAAAAAAATCAATCCTAAAAGACTTCAAAGGAAAGTAGCGAAAGAACTAAAAAATCCTTGTATTTCTACTAAGGTTGAAGAAGCGCTTAAAGCAGAATTGGAACTTAGAAAAAAAGAAAAATCTGTTACCTGCAAACGACTAAAAGAAGAACATAAAGAATATATTAGGAATATCAAAGTTCAAAAGTCTAAAAATAAACATAAAGGTAGGTAATTCATTCTTTTTACTGACAACATTAGTTGTCAGTTTTTTTATTCGTTGATTACTGCATATTTTCTTTCAGATATTCATTCAATATAGTTATGAAATTTACAGTTTCATTTTGATATTTCTGTTTAAAGTAACTTTCTACTCCTTCTAGATCAACTCAACTGCTTCGTTAGCACAAGAAGCGATCGCACTAATTGAACAATCGCACCACGTTAATAAACAAGACAGAAACAACATTTTTCCAATTTACTTAAATTATCCTTATTTATCATAAGTATTACTTGTAATTTGGAGCTTTGGCATATAAGTATATAATCTAAAGTTGTAGCTACAAGAGGAATCCGCTACATTTGCACTTATCGACTGTTTATTATTTGGTCCATATATGTATGCTTTGAGAGAACAAGATGATATATTTTCTACTACGGTTTAAAACTTTAGTTTTTCAGGTGATGGATTTTTTGAAATGATCTTTAGAGATATTTCTGGTTATTGTGATAGTAATTTTGGCTAAAAGCCCCCTGTTTGTTAAGTAGTTAATTTCTATTCAAACAATGGAACGTTTGGTTCTATCCCATAACAATGAACAAGCATAGAGTTTAATTGCCCTCTGTGATGATAAACATGAGCTAGGATCTCTAATAACCATTCATATCGTGAGTATGTTACACCCCAATAAGAAGTAATTTTCTCATGAAGCTCGACTTCTGTATAATTCATATATTTATCTGTAATATCAAATTGATCTTTAAAGATGCCTTTTTGACTTATTCTCCCTTCTCATTGCATTAAAGCCTTTCCCTAGTTTCACCTTATAGTACAAATCGATCATTTCCTCAAAGGCTTATAAACATATAATTCTTGCTGACACCATTTATGAGATATAATGAAAATTGATGAATACTAAATCAATCCGCGAAAAAGAGTGATTCTATTGACTAATGGGCATAAACCTATCAACTTGCAATACGGTAAAATGCGAATAATTTATTTGATAGCTATTGCTATCACCATTTCACTCGGCTTAGCTTCAAGAAATTGGAGTACCCTACTCCCATCATTTGTAGCGCAGAACGCAGGGGACATACTATGGGCTATGATGGTCTATTTCGGATTTCGATTGTTGCTAGTGCGAAAAAGCGCCCTCACAGCTATCTTGCTTAGTTTTTTGTTTAGCTTCGGCATTGAATTCAGCCAGTTATATCAGGAAGATTGGATTAATCAGATTCGTGGGACTACGCTCGGGGCTTTGATACTTGGCAAAGGTTTTCTTGTAGAGGATTTGGTTCGATATACAGCAGGAATCATAATTGCTATTGTATTGGATACGACGGCAATTAAGTTCACGCTTCGAAGTTACATGGAAAATCGCTAGAGAATTATATTAAGTCTCTAGCGATTTTATATTTAGGGTTATATTAATGAACCATATTTTAAATGAGCAATCTTTATTACAAACCAATATGAAGAATGGTCATCATCTATTCATTAATCCATTTGATGAATTCTTTATCAAAAATATCCGGTTCTTCAAACATGGGGTTATGACCGCTTTTTTCAAAAATAACCTTCTTCACATGTTCAAATGTGTCATCAATTACATCCCACAGTGAAACAGGAGCGACTAAATAATCATACCTTCCTAACCCTACAAAAATAGGTTTATCTAAGTGAGCCATAGATTGAATTAGATTTCGTTCAGCAAAAGCTACACCCCAAAGATAATCAATAACATCCATATTTGTATAGACGCCATCCCACATATAAGCAGCATCGAACGTATAATCATAAAAACTATGCGCTCCCATACGAATACACATATGCACAAATCTTCTCTCTGGATCATTGTGAATATCATTCTCTAACAAAGCAATATCTAGCTCAAATTGTTTTGTTCTTTCAACACTAGCCGTCTCGTTAAAAAATGAAAAACTTTGTTGCTGTCTCTCCTGACTGTTTGTTGGTGCTGAATTTAATAAAATGACCTTCTGAACATATTGAGGATATTTTTCGGCATACGCCAAGGCCATAAATGCATGTCCAGAATGTCCTAAAATGATAAAATCCTCAAGCTTTAATAATTGTCTTGCTGCTTCGATATCCTCGATAATTTTATCCAAAGTATAATCTTCTTTCTTTAAAGCACGTGGTGGCTTCACAAACCCTCTATGATCCAAAAAGATAAATCGAAATTGTTTATATAAATTTTCCGAGAACAAGCGTGGATAATATACACTGCTACCCACTACCAATATCGGCTTACCTTGTCCCTTCACATAATATTTTAATTCAAATCCTTCATTTAAAATGCTTTGATAACTATTCATTATAATCGTCCTCTTTTCTTTTTATATCGAAGAGCTATCATTTAATGCTCTTCTTTTTATCACTCCCTTTCTATTTTACGTTCCCGTGTTTTCTCCATAGAACGCTTCAGCATCCTACCTCACCTCTCATTATTATTTTGTATGTTATTTAAAAAGCCTTTTATTGAACAATAATATATTATATTTCCCCTATCAAAATGCCTGATAATATAGAAAAGTAAAATTTTTAAAACATGAACCAAGTATACAATATGAATTTAACAGTTTAAAATTATTAAATATTAGAAAAATATAGAAAGTTAGAGGGTACAAGAAAATGGATAAACAATTACAACACATCATAACCTTGCGGGAGAATGGTCGATTGGAAGAAGCAAATCAATTAATGGTAGCACTAGTTAAAGAACAGCCTGAAAATGGATATTACCAATTCCAATGTGCATGGACATATGATTCATTAGGAAAAGAAAATGATGCTATCCCCCACTATGAAAAAGCGATAAAACTAGGGCTCAAACCAGAAATCTTACTAGATGCTTATGTAGGGTTAGGAAGCACTTATCGTACGTTAGGGCAATATGAACAGGCAAAACGTATTTTTGAACAAGCTTTAAGTGAGTTTCCAGAAGCCGAACATGTAAAGGTATTCTATGCTATGACTCTCTATAATCTCAACGAACATTCAAAGGCAATGGAAATTTTATTAAATACTGTAGCCGACACTACTAATAATGAAGGTATAAAAGACTATCGTAAAGCTATAAAGTTTTACAGTGATAAACTTGATCAAACGTGGGAATAACAAATAAACGCAGAAAAGATCAGGCTCCTATTTGATAACCTGATCTTTTCATATTACTTCACAATATTTGTTTTTTTATCGGTAGAAATAATTGCAACAAATAATATTGAAATTATACCGCTAAAGAAAAATAAATAACTTAAAGGAATTAAAAAGAAGTTTCTTTCTATGAGGGTTCCATCTGGCAGTATTTCATCCCCGATAAATCCCTTCGTAAATAAACATAAAACTCCTATTAAAATCGGTAAAGTTGCAAGTATATATTTTTTCATCGTTCTTCTCCTATTATTCATTATCCTCATTTTTTCTATATTCCAAAATGTCACCTTGTTAACAGTCTAAAACTTCGCATAATTTTTTCTAATGTAGAAAATTTAGCGGCTTTTGCCTTTCATTTTTCAAGATAGAAACATTCGCTATTGTATTGCCTAGTTTTTCTAATAATTCTGTAACACACCATTTTTCTTTGGGCCAGCATGGCATCGAGATTTTCTATGATAACCATCGTTTACACACCCCAAATGTTAGATCATTATCTTGCTTTTCTTACTAAGTCTAGTAAAACATCCTTGCATGTTTGTGGCCCTACATAATTAAAGAACAATAATACAACTAAAGCACAAAATACAATTATCAATTTTACCCATCTTGATACTTTTCTTTGATTCATAACTTGCTAATGACATATTATCTTGTCATTCATTCTAAGTCAATAATTATTTATCGTTAAACAATAAATAATTATTGTAACTACATATCCTTCCCCTTTTTAGCCAAAATGCTTGTTAAATTAGTGAAATATGATAAAATAAGAACATATATTCCCACTCCCTTGGTTTTCTTCACGGGAATATTTTGTTATAATAATAAATTGGGTGCGAGGATATATCTTAATAATATAAAAACTAATGTCGGATAATCTGTTGTTTTAACAAAAATAAAACGGCTGCTCGGACAAGCAACCGTTATTCTTTATATTTATAGTGCTTTGGAAGCCTGATGAATTAGAGCAGCTACCATTTTATCCATTTGTGCAAAACGATCGTCTTTTGTTTGACCGTTGACGTATCGATAATAGATTTGCTGACAAATTACAGCTAATTTAAAGTAGGCAAATGTAATATAATAATCGATGGTCGAAACATCACGTCCGCTTTTCTCAGCATAGCGGTTTATGAATTCCTGACGTGTGTAAAACCCTGGTAAAGTCGTTATTGGTGGTTCTCCAAATGCGTATAGCAACATTTTTGGATCATCGGCATGCATCCAATAGCTCATAGCTACCCCTAAATCTGCTAATGGGTCCCCTACAGTTGTCATCTCCAAATCAAAAAGACCAATCATTTCAGAGTAATCGCCGGAAAACATAGCGTTATTAAGCTTGTAATCATAATGAATAATAGTAGCTTCACCATTAGAAGGTACATGGTCTTCTAACCAATTAGTCAACGCTGCTACTTCAGCATGTTCTGCCGTTTTCGCTTTTTCATAGCGCTCAATCCACCCATGTACTTGCCGTTCCATAAATCCTTCTGGCTTCACCATATCTTTTAATTGCGTTTCCTTATATGGTATTGCATGAAGAGCTACAAGTGAATCAACCATCTTTTCCGAAACGAGACGTCCTAATTCCTCCGTATTATCAGTGCCAGATGGGAAATGAGTATCTAGTACGATACCCTTTTTGCGTTCCATTAGAAAGAAATCACTGCCGATTATATCTCGATCGTCAACGTACACATACGGTTTAGGTACTGCAGATAAAAATGGATGTAATGCCGATATAATCGTAAACTCACGTTTCATATCATGCGCTTTTTTGGCAACTGGACCATGTGGAGGCCGTCGAAGAACCACTTCAAATTCGCCTACTTTTAGGCAATAAGTCAAATTTGAATGTCCAGCACTAAACTGTGAAATTTCTAGTTTCCCCTCTGGTAATTCCGGAAATTGACTCTTTAAAAATGAGTATAATTTCACTTCATCTATACGTTCACTTGCCCTAACTTGTATCGTATCCATTGTACCCCTCCTATCAATTATGCCTCGGCATAATTGCGTCCAGAATTGGCTTTGTGCTTGCACAAAGAACTCCTTACCGATTCTGTGACATCCGCCGGAGGCTTTAACTTATTTCAGCGGTGTTTGGACACCCGATGAAAAGCAACTTAAATTTGCATTCATCTCACCACTATTGAGGTGGGAGACTTCTGTACCTGTCGCTTCACTTTCGCTACAGAAAATAATTGCTGAAAGAAGTTAAATGATTGAGCTCATACCGCCATCCACAACTAAAACATCCCCCGTAATGTAATCTGAGGCAGCTGCGGCTAAAAATAATGCAACACCTTTTAGGTCATTTTCAGTTCCTAATCGTTTTAACGGCGTCACGCCCATTAAATAATCTTGTCCGCGCTCAATTAAAACCTTTGACATTTTTGTTGGGAAAAATCCTGGAGCAATCGCATTTACATTAACGCCATATGGTCCCCATTTTACGGCTAAATCTTTCGTTAGCGTAATGACCGCGCCTTTACTTGCGTTATAACCAATTGTATCCATGAATTCAGGTAATGTACCACCAAGCCCTGCAACCGAAGCGATATTGATGATTTTTCCACTCTTTTGTTCTAGCATTATTTTGCCAACAGCTTGGCTCATTAAAAATGTACCATTGACGTTAACAGCGAAGACTTTTTGCCAAGCTTCATATGGCATTTCAACAGCAGGAGTACCCCAAGACGCCCCACTGTTATTGACTAAAATATCAATTTGACCGAATGTTTCAAGCGTTTTTGACACTACATTCGCTATATCTTCTGGCTTTGTTACATCACAGGCAAGCGCTAATGTTTGTACACCTAAATCAGCTAATTCTGCCGCTACCTCTTCGCATGCCTCAACCTTTCTTGAGCAAAGTACAACGTTGGCACCTGCTTCTGCAAAGCCTTGTGCGATTTGAGCTCCAAGACCACGACCTCCGCCTGTTACGATGGCCGTTTTCCCTTTTAAGCTAAATAAATCTAGTACCGTCATTTAACCAGCTCCTCTTGTTTTTTGACATGCTTCTTTAGCTCCAGCTTAGCAACTGTGTTACGATGCACTTCATCCGGTCCATCTGCTAATCGTAATGTACGGGAGTTTGCCCATTGTGCAGCAAGCGTCGTATCAGGTCCTACTCCAGCAGCACCGAATGCTTGAATCGCTCGGTCAATCACTCTTAATGCCATATTTGGCGCCACTACTTTAATCATGGCAATTTCTGCTTTCGCCTCTTTATTCCCTACTGTGTCCATCATATACGCCGCTTTTAACGTTAAGAGCCTTGCCTGCTCAATATCAATACGGGACTCCGCAATACGCTCGCGCATCACACCTTGGTCTGCGAGTGCTCGATGGAAAGCGTGTCGCTCACTTACACGCACACACATTTCCTCAAATGCACGTTCAGCGGCTCCAATAAGACGCATACAGTGATGGATACGACCTGGCCCTAAACGACCTTGTGCAATCGCAAAGCCTTTTCCTTCTCCCCACAATATATTTTCAACAGGCACTCGAACGTTCGTAAACGTCACCTCACCGTGTCCTTCTGGTGCGTGATCATAGCCAAATGCAGTAAGCATACGCTCAATTTTCACTCCAGGAGTATCCATCGGCACTAAGATCATCGACTGTTGCTCATGGATAGGTGCTGTAGTATCTTTATGTTTCCCCATAAAAATGGCGATTTTACAGCGTGGATCCCCAGCTCCTGTTGTCCACCACTTATGTCCATTTAAAATATAATAATCGCCATCACGTTCAATGCTTGCCTCGATATTTGTTGCATCACTAGAGGCAACTGCTGGCTCAGTCATTGCAAAGCAGGAACGTATTTCCCCACGTAATAACGGCTCTAGCCATTGTTTTTTCTGCTGTTCTGAGCCGTAACGCACAAGTACCTCCATATTTCCCGTATCTGGTGCATTACAATTAAAAACTTCTGGTGCAAGTAAAGAGCGTCCCATTATTTCACATAAAGGTGCATATTCTAAATTCGTCAAACCTGCTCCATATTCGCTATCTGGTAAAAATAAATTCCATAAGCCCGCTTCTTTTGCTTTTTGCTTTAATTCCTCCATAATTGGTGGAATCGCTCCCCAACGATCCTCCATTGCCTCTACCTGTGCAGCAAACACTGCCTCGTTCGGATAAATGTATTGCTCCATAAAATTTGTCAGCTTCTCTTGCAGTTCTACTACTTTTTCGGTATAAGAAAAGTTCATAAAAAAGCCCCCTTTGTTTGAACATCAAAATGACAAATGAATGAATATTCATTTTTATTCTTACATTAAATGTTACCGCTATATTTCTTGTAAATCAATGTCTATTAATCAAAAATTTGAATTATAGAGAAAATTCATACTTAAGACAACATTTTAACCAAATAAGGCATCACATTATGATAATAAAACTCAAGCCAAAAATTATTTTGACATAATATGTATATTAAAATCGAAATAGCTTCTTTTGATTAAAAATTTTATGATTTGGTATTTTCATAGTCGCTTTTTTTACTTTAGCTCATCATCATAGCATGGGGTTGATTTCCGTTCCGGCTGAACGCTTTGTTGCTGTCGCTTCGCTTTCGCGCAGAGCAGAGCTTCCTGGGGGCATCCGATGAGCCGCTTTTGGTGTTGCTGTCGCTCCTTCGCTTTCGCACATTTAAAACATTTGCTGCCGCTACGTTAGCACTACGCTTTCGCACAGAAAACATCCGCTGCGCTGCAGGGTCTCGGGCCAACAGATGTCTTTTGCGCGAAAGCGTGAGTGCAACGTAGCGGCAGCAGCAGGTTTTGGTTTTGTTTGTGCGAAAGCGCAGCGACAGCAACAGCACGATTTTGGTCACGAAGGCGTTATCACAGGACGTGATGGTTTTAGCCTTCGTTCCTCTATTGCTGATCCCCAAGGAGTCGCCAGCCTCCACTACAATCAACATATTCACATGACATGCATTTCAAAATGACATCTCAAACTTCTGATGAAGGACTAAAACTTATAAGAAATTCCCTTGTATGGCTCATTACCATAGCGTGGGGTTGATTTTCCTAGGTCGTCCAGTGAGCCTCTTCTTTTTAAAATTGGTAAGCGAAAAGTAAGATAAAAAGAGTAACTTCTCATTCAAAGAAGTTACTCTTCAATTATATCTGTCTTTAACATTTTAAAGCGTTTTGCCTACTGTCATAACATCAGTAAGCAATTGACGAATAGCTAAAGGTAGATGACGGTTTTTTAAATACACTACATACACATTTCGTCGCAAATTAGGACAATCTATTTCTTTTTGTACAATCGTTTTAGCTGTAGGACCTTTTAAATAATTTTCAGGTAGAATGGTAATCCCTAAATTTTCACGTACTAGAGATACAGCCGTTTCAAAACGTTCAATTTCAAATTGTATATTAATGTTTTTGTCAGCCCTTGCGAATGCATCTAAAATATCTTGTCTCGTTTGAAAGCCCTCTGTACTTATAATAAATGGCTCCTCACTTAAATCGGCGATCGTCAACCTTCCCTTTTCTGCTAAAGGGTGATTTAATGGTAAAACGGCTACAAGTCGCTCTTCATATAAGCATTTAACTTCGAGATCCTCATCTTCCATGATTTGATTTGTAATAATTAAATGTGTTTTATAGCTTTTAAGCGATTTTTCCACACGTTTACTTCCTAAAATATCTACTAGATGAATCATCATTTGGGGATACTCTTTTTTATACTCTGTAATGACTTTTGGGAGCCAATGCTTAATCGACTCCATAATGCCGATCGTTATTTCGCTCGTGCCACGTACGATGACCTCATCCATTTCTATTTTTAAAACTTCCATGTTTTTCAATATAACTTTTGCTCGTTCATATAAAAGCTCGCCTGCTTCTGTTAATTGAAGGTTTCTAGTATTCCTTTCAAGTAAAGGTGAACCAATTTCTTGCTCTAATTTTTTGATAGCATTACTTAGAGAAGGCTGAGAAATATGCAGTTTTTCAGCAGCCTTCGAGAAATTCATTTGCCCCGCAACTGCTATAAAATATTGCAATTGTTTAATATCCACAACAACACCCCTCCCCATTTATAGTTTAAAGCTATAGATTAATAATAATTATATATTAGATATTATAATTATGCGAATATATAATTTATTCATAACAATATTTTCACTACAATAATATTGGAAACGGAGTTGATACTGATATGTATACAGTGACAGATCAAAAACAATGGAAAGGTCGTATAGATTCAATTACTAATACGAGTAGTTTTCGTTTACATCAAAAAGTAAAAAGAATTCCTATTAATGATGTCAGTGCCTCAGATAATCACCATGCCGGGATTATTGGCTTTATTTGTGATGAAGGTGTACGTCGTAATCAAGGACGTATAGGCGCAGCAAGTGCACCTAATGCTCTGCGAGAGGCATTATCTAGCCTACCTTGGACATTTGATGATGAACAGCAAATTATAGATGTCGGTAACGT
Organism: Lysinibacillus sp. NPDC056959; assembly: GCF_042674095.1. Classification (NCBI taxonomy): domain Bacteria; kingdom Bacillati; phylum Bacillota; class Bacilli; order Caryophanales; family Bacillaceae; genus Lysinibacillus; species Lysinibacillus sp. NPDC056959. The sequence continues at coordinate 243,922 of NZ_JBHURE010000005.1, forward strand.
TATTTGTCTAAATCATGCATTAGAAGAAGCACAGCGTGAGCTCGGTGAAATTGTCAAAACATTGCTAAGTAAAAAATTACAATGTGTCGTGCTTGGCGGAGGACACGAAACACTATACGGACATTACTTAGGTGTTCGCTCAGCGTTACCTAAAGATGCTGAAATTGGGATCGTCAATATCGACGCTCATTTCGATTTACGACCATATGATGAACAACCATCGTCTGGCACAATGTTCCGTCAGATTTTAGAGCAGGATCCACATGCCGATTACTTTGTCCTAGGCATACAACGTTACGGTAATACAAAAGAGCTATTTGATAAAGCAGATGAGTTGAATGTAAATTATGTGTTAGAAGATAACCTGACGTCAGAAAATATGGCGCAAATCTTACATGATCTTCAGCAATTTATGGATAATCATGATTATATCCTTTTAACGTTATGTATGGATGTGCTAAACGCTGCATTTGCACCAGGAGTCAGTGCTCCATCACCGTTTGGACTTGATCCAAAAACTGTTCGCACAATACTTCAAACAGTAACTTCGCACCCAAATACACATTCTTTTGATATTTGTGAGGTAAATCCTTCACTGGATGAGAACGGACACACAGTTAAATTAGGTGCTTATTTTGTTTATGAAGCACTAAATCACTTACTTAGGAGACATGGTTCATGATCGAATTTAATCAAATTACAACAGTATTTCTAGCGGTTGCCCTATTCGCATTGGGCAGCTGGCTTATTAATAAAATCGGTTTTTTAAAAAGGTTTTGTATACCAGCGCCTGTTGTTGGTGGCTTACTATTCGCCGCATTAGCAACTATTCTAAAGACAACAGACGTCATAGAAATTTCGCTTGATACGTCGTTACAAAGCTTATTTATGATTACTTTCTTCACAACAATTGGTTTAGGGGCTAGCTTTAAACTTGTGAAGCTTGGTGGAAAATTATTAGTTATTTATTGGTTAGCTTGTGGTTTCTTAGCTTTAATGCAAAATGTTATTGGTGTGTCACTTGCTTCACTAATGGGGATTCATCCATTAATCGGTATGATGGCTGGCGCTGTTTCTATGGAAGGCGGTCATGGTGCCGCTGCAGCATTCGGACAAACATTAGAAGACTTAGGTATTTCTTCAGCCATGACAATCGGTGCGGCGGCAGCTACATGTGGTTTAGTAGCTGGTGGCTTAATCGGTGGTCCTATTGTTAAGTACTTAGTTGGTAAATACAATTTAACGCCAGATGAACAAGAAACTGAAGAAGTTGATTTTGAAAATAAAAATGAACAAATTACATCTGATTCATTCTTTACACAAGTATTATTCATCACGTTCTGTATGGCAATAGGTACATATGTTGGAACATTATTCTCAGAAGCTACTGGCTTCGTACTACCGGGCTATGTTGGTGCAATGTTTGTAGCTGTCCTAGTGCGCAATATTATGGATAAAATTAACCCTGAAGCGATTAACATGAAAAGCATTTCTTTAATCGGCGATGTAACATTAGGGATCTTCCTTTCTATGGCACTAATGAGTATTAAATTATGGGAAATTGCTGATTTAGCACTTCCATTATTCATTATTGTTTTCGCACAAGTATTCTTCATTGTCGTATTTAGTATCTTTGTATTATTTAAGATTCTTGGTAAAAACTACGATGCTGCAGTTATGGTTGCCGGTTTTGCCGGACACGGCTTGGGGGCAACGCCAAATGCGATGGCTAATATGTCAGCAGTTGTCCAACGCTTCGGTCCATCGAAAAAAGCATTTCTTGTCGTACCAATTGTAGGAGCGTTTTTAATCGACGTATTCGGTATTCCAATTATTATTACGACTATTAATCTATTTAAATAATCAATAAGGCCGTGCAATTGTCTTAGTTAGACAGTTACACGGCCTTATTTTATTGCCTATAGATTATTGTAATATTTCACTAACAGTTACAAATTCATAGCCTTGCTTTTGCAAGTAAAGAATTACATTTTCCAAACCATTTGCTGTCGTTTGATGAATATCATGCATTAAAACAATGCTGCCATCTTTCACTGATGCTTTCACAGACGCTAATATTTTATCAGCATTGCGATGCTTCCAATCTAATGTATCGATTGACCATAGAATAGAAGGCATTGTAATGACAGAACGAACTTTATCATTCACTGCACCATATGGTGGACGGAAAACCGTTGGATATTGACCGATGGATGCATAAATAGCATTGCTAGTTCGATCAACCTCTTGTTTAACATTTGCTGGCGATAAGCCTGTTAACTTTGGATGGTTCCATGTATGATTACCTATTTCATGACCTGCCTCATAAACTTTCTTTACGATTGCTGAGTTTTTAGAGGCGTTTGGCCCAACCATAAAAAATGTTGCTTTTGCATTATATTTATTTAAAGTCGCTAAAATTTGTGGGGTAACTTTTGCATCTGGCCCATCATCGAATGTTAAAGCCACACGTTTCTTTTCCCCTTTCGCTACTGGTACACCTTTGTTATATATTTTATTACCAGGTATTTGGATATTTGCCAGCTCTGAAGCTTTCACATAGCCCTTTTGTTCACCTGCTTCTACATAGGCCCAACCAACTAGCGTTGTGTACTGTTGAACGACTGTTTTATTAGCAATCGTACCAAGAATCTCGCCATTTGGGCTAGCAGTTAAACGAAGCACAGCGCCATTAGCAGCATTTACTCGTTTTGTTGTCGCAACAGGTTTCTTTAAAGAATTTGTTGCAACATAGCCTGTTTGATGGCCATATTGAACAAATGACCAACCTCCAGGTGCTGATCCATATACAAAGATAATACTGTTTTCATTAAGCAGTCCCGTTTTTTGTGCATTGGGACTAGGATATGTAAATAAAGATGTTCCGCCTTTTTGCGTCACTAAATAAATTTCAGGTGTAGTGCTTACTAATTCTGCCGTTTCAACATATCCCTCTAGCTGTTGCACTTTAATTTGAGTCCATTTCTTACTTACAGGTGTAGCTGTTACATAACTACCTTTCGTTATTTGACCAATTTCGGTACTTTCTACGGAAGGTTCTTCATAAATTACTGTGTCTTTAGCTACTGATTGAATAACAGATGTACCCCCAGCATTTGCAGCTTCATTATCTACAAACACAAAACTAATTAAAAATGTCAAAATAATTGCAAAGGGTAAAAGTTTTTTCATTGTTCTACACCGCCCTTTTCATCACAGATGTCTTTTCTCATGTGCTTTTTCTATTAAAGTATAGAATTCGACTCTAATTATAGATTAATAGATTGTACCAGGAAATAGTAGGAATTAACTAGTTATTGTGAATAAAAATGGAACACACTATAACGTAGGATTGATTTCCGTTTCGGGCTGGGCGCTTTCCTAGAGTCGCCCAATCTACTCCAATCAAGTAATACATACGGCATATTGTTGAATTGTTTGCTTATTTTTTTCTAAAAAAATTTCAATGATCACATAACACCTCCCCTCTTACATCAAAAACTGATCGATTGTATTCCCTAGCTTACTACCGTGATAGCTATCCCATATATTTCGAAAAAAGGCTCCCAAGACGCCTTTTTTCAAGTGTTTATGTGTGCTCCCTATTAAGAAGACGGTTGAAACGATTAAAAAGTTGTTATTTTTTCATATTTTTCCCTACAGCGAATCGTACGCTGTCAGAGCATCTTCAATATGGAATGGTGGTGTCCAGGCCTGCCCATCCGCATTCGTCGTCACGAATATATATCGTTTATCATCTTTTTCGATTATTGACGCTAAGCAAAGACCCGCTTCAGGTGTATAGCCCGTTTTCCCTCCCAATATTGCACCTTCTCCGCCTGGTATTTTCGTCAAAAGTGAGCTTGTTATCGTTAATGCATTAGGCACATGAGTACTATAGCTTTTTGAAGTCAAAATTTGATAAAAGATAGGATTCTCGATAGCATAACGAAACAGCTTGCTAATATCTCGTACACTTGAGACATGAGCAGGATCATGTAATCCGCTGGTATTCACAAAATGAGTATCATTCAACCCTAATTCATGTGCTTTATTATTCATTAATGTCACAAATGATTCTTCACTTCCTGCAACCGCATCCGCAAGTGTTCCTGTAGCATCTGCCCCAGAAGCAAGCAATGTACCATATAATAAATCCTCTATCGTCACAAAATCTCCTGCCTTAAAGCCTGCCATGGACGCATTTTGAGCAGTAAATTTAGAAATCGTTTGTGGTTCAACGATTGTTTGCTTCTGCAGATCAGTAGTCATTTCAATGGCAACAATCGCTGTCATAATTTTCGTTAATGATGCAGGATAAATAATGGCATCTGCATTTTTTTCGAATAATATATCTCCTTTTGCATTCAGCAACAACGCATTTTTACTATGCAACGAAGGTAGCTCTATTTCGGTTTGTTCCGTTGAGTTATTTGTATAATAAAAAAAGAATGCAACCGCACATATAAAACAAAATACGACAAATTTCTTCATAAAAAAACGCCCCCCACTCATTATAATAGGAGGCATTTATGATTATTCCTGTAGGAAATTTATGAAGAAATTCTTAAGGTTTTTTAATTAATTTCGCCTTGGTGTAATTGCGTCAGGAGACTTTATCTTCATTCATCTCCACCTTCAAAGGCAGGAGTCTTCTGTACCTGTCGCTACTCTTTCGTGAAAAAACATTATAAATGAAGATAAACATCATCAAAATCTGAGCATATTCTAGTGATCGTGTTATCCGTTAATTTAAAAAATACATCTTGAGACACTTCTAGCTTCAGTGCGTCTTCCTTTTTTAAATCTGCATAAATTCCTCGTAAAATACGACTTGTTAGACCATGGGAAATAGCAATCACATTTGGTACATGTTGAATGTCTTTTAACCAAGTACTTAGTCTGCTCACTACCGAGTCATAAGCTTCTCCATTAGGCGCATTAAAATACCAGTTATACACATCTGTATTTTGTAAAAGGTTTGGCCAAGAACTTTCAATTTCTTTCGTTGTTAACCCTGCCCATTGTCCCACAGCAACCTCAGTTAATCGTTCATCTTTTTCAACCTTTTTCACATCATATCCTATTGTTTCACAAATGATTTCAGTACTTTGCATCGCTCTTCCTAATGGACTCGACACAATTTTCCATTCATCAGGATTTCCAATTAAACTTTTCAGCATTTGTGCGTTCTGTTGTACTTGTTGTACACCCATTTCTGTTAATGAAGTATCGAGCTCTCCTTGGTATCGTCCTTGTGTATTAAATTCCGTTTCCCCATGACGGAGTAAGTAAATCGTTTGATTCAATATTGTTTCCCCCTATAAATTCTCCCTATCTGTCTCTCATTTTAAAATACTAGTAAGATATAGACAATTCCAAAGAACAAACATAATGGACTGTAGATCCAAGTATCGTATTTAGCAAACTGTGAATGTTTTATTTTTTTGAAAAATCCAACGTAATTAAAATCACCAATCGCCCGAATAGTAAAAACGATAGCACAGACAATACTTCCGATTTTTGAAAGGCTATTTGCTTTGAAGCCCAGTAAATAATCACCTTGCACAACGATAATGATACTAGCAAATAGAATAAAAATGGCTACGAATAATGTGCCCCATTTTCTCGGAGTAAATGCAGGTTTATGCTCTCCCTTTCTTACTGGGATTACAGCACCAGAACCCCATCGCCCTCCAAAAGCCCAATACACATGCAAAAAACTGATAAACCACAGAAACCCCACAGCTATTAACGGTAAAATTGATTGCATATAGTTGCCTCCAATGTCGTTACTCCATAACATACGCCATCGTATGTTATGCGGTTAAATTTGTCCCTTCAAGTTCTATAACTATATTAGGGACATTTAAAATCGTGTATTCAATTATTCCCGGCATAATTGCGGCCGGATTCGGTCATGAAATTTTGTGCAAAAGCGTAGTGACAGCAAAAACAGATATTTTGTCAACCGCTGAAAGAAGTTAAAAGTTCAACCATTTTATCAATATCAAAATTAGGATTTTCTTCAAACCTTGTCATCCATCCTACATACGTTAAATAGGCAAGTCTCGCTCGATTCATTGATTCAGTTTCTTCTAAGCCTATTTTTTGATACAATTTCGCAACACACGAAATTCTTTGTTCTTCAATATTAACTAAGCGTTCTGCAACACCAGGATCATATTTTGCCCAAGTATAAATGCCAATCTCCATCTTTTTATCTCGATTAAAACTAATTTGTAATAGCTGTTCTAATGAGGCATCCGGTTGCTCCATACTTTGAACAATGAGCTTTGTTGCATGCACTTCCCAATAGTCGAGCATAGAATCTAACAGCTCTTGGTGGTCACGAAAATAGTGATAAAAGCTCCCTTTACTTATTTTTAGCAATCGAGCAAGTGCTTCTATGCGAACTTTATGAATTCCTTCATCAGCTAATTGTTGTAATCCTGCTTTTATCCAATCTTCCCTCGTTAATTGCATGTTATCTCTCCAATAAGATACGGTTGCGTATGTTTTTTAGTTAGATTACTACTACTTTCATTTTTTGTCAATTATTCATTCTGTTTATGTACTTTAATGTTATTGTTGATCGTAATATTTATGTTCATAACCCTTGGTAAAATACAAGCGCATATTAATATAAAAGCTAAAAGTTTTTTCATCTTTCTCTCCTTTTTTCATTTTATTGATCATATTTATTCTTTTGTAAATAGCTGAGGCTAAATTTTAATTTATTCCTGGCCTCAACGATAACTTATGAATCATGCCTCGGCAAAATGCGTCCAGAATCGGCTTTATGCTTGCAAAGAACTCCTTTCCGATTCTCCGTGACATTCGCCGGAGGCTTGGGCCAACAGATGTTTTTTGTGCGAAAGCGTAGTGCTAACGCAGCGGCAGCAACAGGTTTTGTCTGTGCGAAAGCGAAGCGTCAGCAACACGTTTTGTCTGTGCGAAAGCGAAGCGTCAGCAACACGTTTTGTCTGTGCGAAAGCGAAGCGTCAGCAACACGTTTTGTCTGTGCGAAAGCGAAGCGTCAGCAACAACACGACGTTGATCACTCAGTAGATGCCACTTAGCCTGAGTTCCTTTATTTCAGCGAGCGTTTGGACACCCGCTGAAATAAGTTAAAATGTGTTAGCAAATAGATTTTCTGCTATACCAAGCAAAATATCTTGCTCTGTAAATTCCATTAATTCTTCTCTTGTAATTTCTTTCTTTTGAATTAAGCGGTTTGACTGAATAGTCACGAGCTTTTCAAATAAGTTTCGTATGTAACGACCGTTCGAAAAGTTTGGAATGGATTCGACTGGAATTTGATGTAATTGCTCCTTCATATGGTGCGCAAATACGTCCCGATACTGGTAATCATTATTTTTACATAGCATGGCAAAAATATCATAAAGCTCATTTGTGCTAAAGTTATCAAACTGCACAAAGTGATTAAAGCGCGACTTAAATCCTGGATTAGCGAGCAAAAATTCCTCCATGAGCTCTGTATAACCAGCAACGATCACAACTAAATCATCACGTAAATCCTCCATTGCCTTTAATAGGCTATCAATTGCTTCTTTACCAAATGCGTCCTGTTTATCATGAATTAGTGAATAAGCTTCATCTATAAAGAGCACGCCGCCCTTTGCTTTATTCACAACTTCCTGGACCTTCAAAGCCGTCTGACCAACATACCCTGCTACTAAGCCGGCACGATCCGTTTCCACAAAATGACCGCTAGAGAGTACACCAAGATGCTTATATATTTGGCCTATAATGCGCGCCACTGTTGTTTTTCCTGTACCTGGATTTCCGGAGAACACAAGATGATAGGTGATTGGGAAGCTTGTTAAACCATGGTCGACACGCAAGCTTTGAATTTTTATGAAATTGATTAAATTATGTAACTCCTTCTTAGCATTAGGAAGTCCTACAAGCCCATCAAGCTGCTTCTGTAATTTTTCAATCTCTCGTTCTATTTCTGGCGTTATTCGTAAACGTTCATCGTTAATGAATTCACCACTATAAATAATTTTTCCTTCTTTATTAAAATAATCTCCTCGGCCGTGCTTTGTTCCATTTACAAGTTCCCCAATATAAGTAGCCTGTCCATTAGCATAATAAAGAGTACCCTGTCCTGTCATAGCATCCTCTTTAAATTGGCCCTCCGATTCAAGTACACCTTGTCTGGAATAGTTCTTACCTTTTCCATGCTTCATATCCTCAAAGAAATAGCCATCGTACAGAAGGGATGTTACACCCTTTGCAAGCTCCTCAGCACTTGGCGATTCTGGTGCATAATACAGCTTTCCTGCCCCTTGCATATGATTCCATATGAAATCACCTTCATATTGTAAAAAACCACTTGGATAGTATTGCTTTCCCTTGCCTTTCTTCATGCCATGAACAAAATCACCCTCATATTGTGGTTGATTTAAATGCGGATACAGTTCACGAAGCTCTTTAAATGGGGCAATACCATCTTCCTCATAATATAAAACCCCATAACCTTCCATTAAATCATTACGAAATTGCCCCTCGTAATATACGTGACCGCTCTTATATAAAATACCATTACCTTGTTTTTTATTTTGAATAAATTCGCCCTGGTATATTATTTGGCCTTTTAAATACATGATGCCGTTACCTTGCTTCATATGGTTGATGAATTCTCCCTCGAATAAAAGCTCACCTTCTTGGTCAAATAGCGTACCCTTTCCATCATAAATGTCATGACCAAAGTCATTTTTCTTCACACCGCCACGATACATTAATGTACCATCTGGATACAATATCTCTTTTTCTTCATGATTATGCGTCATTTGGTTGCCATCCTTTATCCATTCAGTATATGCTCAATTATAGCGTGGGAAAGAATACATATATACAAATTTTCAGAATTTAAGGAGTTTAACATGAAAAAACGATACAAAATATTAATCGGCATCCTATTACCTCTTCTCATCTTATATGCTTCAACCATATTTTTAACGCGCGATTCAACATTTGATAAGGAGGTAATTGAACGATTTGATATTGAACAAATTAATGAAATTGAATTGATCCGTTCCTCTGATAACAAAACAATCACTATTACAGATGTAGCTACAATCAATCAAATAATGCAGCAATTTGAAGATCAGTCACTTCGAAAAGTCTATTTTTCCAATTCAGATTATGACGAGGCTTATTGGCTAACATTACGTAATAGTGATAACCTAGAAATAGGCATACGATTAGATAACTCAAAGCATTTATTCGTTTATTTGTATGAGGAAAACTATATGAAAGATTACAAGCTTTTAGATCAATTTAATATGACCTTTTTTGAGGATCTTTTTTAGATATTTTCATTCTTAAACGGTAAAAATCCGCTTCGGTTAGATTCTACGCGGATTTTTATCGTTTATTTGTGGATTGCTTTTGTTTATTATATATAGCGGTAGTTTTCCTGCATCGATTGAATCGTTTCAATGATCTCTTCTCTAAGCTCAATTGGCTCTAGCACTTCAATGTTTGCCCCTTGGCTCAGCAGCCACATTTTAATACCATGTCCAAAAACTTCTGCTTCAAATAAATAATGCTCATCTTTTTTAGATACTATGTTTGCTGTTGGTAAGCGATCTAAAACCGCTTGCGGGGATGTTCCTTTAAAGATAAATTTCATACGTAACAGCTCGCCAGCATGCATAAACTGAATACGCTTACGGAACTCTCCTTCTTGAAAACGTTCGGTATAGGGTATTTGAAATTTTTGTTCGAGTTCTTGTAAATGTTGTATACGGTCGACTCTATAGACAATGGGCAAATCCTTTTCGACCTTATTATCGTAAGCAATTAAATAAAAGTAGTATTCTGAGAAAATAACGGCGAGTGGTTTTAAAATCTTTTCTGTCGGAATTGCTTCACCTTCACGTAAATAATCAATTTTAATGATTTTCTTTTTTTGAATTGCCTCTGACAGAGCCCAAATTAAACACAATAGAGACTTTTTATGATGTAAATCTACATACAAATGCTTTTCATTTAAAATAATATTGCGAATAAACTCCTGCTTATCGGCTGCAACAATCGAAATAAGCTTATCTATAATATCGCTCATTTCTGATTTTAGCAGCGCTCTTGATTCGATCAGAATTTTTACAATCGCTAAAACTTGCTCCTTCGATAAATTACTTTCCCCTGTATTTGTCAGCCTGTACACATTTTCGGTCCGAACATATTCTAAATGACTATCCAATTTAGCTTTTTCCAAATACGCTCGAATTTCATTCAAATCCCGTTGTATTGTTTTTTCCCCAACATTATGTGTAAATGCTTCTTGTTTTTTGTTAATTCCTTGACCATCTATCAATCTGTCAAACATCGAAATGACACGATAGCCTTTGTTTTGTTGTGAATCCACCGTATATCCCACTCTTTCTTCATAGTTACAACTCTATTATACAAAATTAGTTGGACACTATTAGTCCTTTTAACTATGTTTTTTCTATAACTTTGGTATAATTGGTGTATACTAATTAGAAACAATAACCATTATACAGACTAAACATACTATACTTTTGTTATAATTAACTTTATTTTTACCAACTAATTCCGTAGTGGCAAATAAAAAAGAGCTTCAACCTCGTTGATTGAAGCCCTTACCCGTTATTCTTTTACTCTTACTGCTGTTCCGTATGCTAATACCTCTGATGTGCCATCCATCACAGATGATGTGGAAAATCTTACGCCAACAATGGCATTTGCCCCTAGTCGTCTTGCTTCTTCCTCCATAGCTTGCGTGGCAATTTCTCTGGATCGAACGAGCATTTCTGCATACTCCTTCATCTCTCCTCCGACAATATTGCGAAGTCCAGCTATCATATCACGACCAACATTTCTTGATTGTACTGAATTACCTTTTACTAAACCTATCGTTTCTACAATTTCTTTCCCCGCCAAAGTATCTGTTGTTGATAATAGCATACAGGTCTCCTTCTATTTTTTATATTTTTGAACAGCTTGAACAGCTTCTGCGATGGAAGTCGTAATTACTCCCGTGCGCTTAATTAAACCAATAACAAATAAATTACGATAAACAAACTGATTTTCAATTCCGTCCCGCACAAGTGCCTCTATTTTCATCATATTGTCCCGACCTTGTTGACGAACATCTGTAAAGACACCTACGATTGGACGATCCAGCATCGCAAATGCACCTATTTCTGCTGCTACACCTGAATCAATCTCAACACCATCTAAAACAGCTACTAATACATCGCTATTTTGCAGCATTTCTAAATCTGCTTGTGCAATCGCCAAACTATCCGCATAGGCCGTTTTATCGTTTATCGCATCATTTTCCTGTGGTACATATAATTCAATACCGGGTACTGCCTCTCTAATTGCCGCAGCGAGCTGTTCGTTAACTAAACGATCTCCTAAAGAAAATAATCCATTTGCTAAGTATGCCTTCATGTTAAAACTCCTATTCCAATATTTTTTCAAACACTATTTTATGTTGATCTTTTTTATCCACAAAAGTTGAGACAATATCAAATCCGTGTTTAATATTTGTGATGAGCATTGCTTTTCGCTCATTTCTACCATATGTACGAACTTTTATCAATTATGCCGAGGCATAATTGCGTCCGGAATCGGCTTTGTGCTTAGGCCTGCACGAGGGCCGACACGATGTCGGTCATTTCGGTAATGCCACAGGACGTGGCGCTCTTAGACTAAGTTCCTCTATTTCAGCGAGCGTTTTGATATCCACTGAAAAGCAGCTTAAATCCGCATTCATCTCACCACCTATAGAGATGGGAGAGTTCTGCTGAAAGAAGTTAAAATCAAGTGCCTGTAAGTGTCCATGTTGCAGCCTCATTAATTGACAATTCCTTGACCACGTTTCTTTTCATGGACACCAACCAGCTATAAAAACTCCATCCGGATGTGTGTAGCCTAGTTTAAAGCCTATGATATTCTCATTTTCTACTGCTACTAAACTAATGAGCCCTTCTTTACTTTCAAGTTTTTCTAATGGTAAATTCGCTCCAATAAATACATGTGCATGATTCCTGTAATCGCTTCAACCACTCATATGGAACGCCTTCAATTGTAATTTAACGATCTGCATCTTTATCACCTATCTCAACTGTCATTAATTATAGCAGAAAAAGGTTTTCGGAATTTGGATTACCGGTAAATAAAGAAATGGGTATACACATGCATGTAGTGTGGTTTGCGATAATAGGACAGAGTTATCTCAAACTATGTATCTTTTGATTTGCTGCTTAAATACCTTTTTATCATAAATTTTACGTGGATAGCTTTGTTCTTTTAGTACCTCGTAGAGAACAGATTGGCCTTCCTTGTAAAATACGGTGGGATCCTCGCATTCATCATAAAGTTGCCGTGATAATTGTTTTACTGATTCTATAGTTTCTTTTCCACTGATTCTCCATCCGAATCTAATCATATCGCTCTGATCCATTGCGTCTCGATACGTGTCAAAAACAATACACATATCTAGTTTTTGTTTATTGGAAAACACTAGTACATGACCGGTATGTACAGGCTGTTTATAATAACGTTCGTAAATATCCTCGATTGGTGCACGAATACCAATAGCATTTATAATCGCTTGGAAGTTCGGGTGAGGTATGTATTCATCTTTCCATTCGTCAGGATAATAAACTAATTCTCCAATGGATGCCATTATCCAAAATTCATATTTCAAAATGAATCTCTCCTTTTACAATGAATGTTAAATATGCTATTGCTCAGTTCTGTTCCCATTTCCTAAAAGTAAAGAGCTTCCCCCTTGATAACTACATGATTTCAAGGGAGGGAAAATTAGCTCTAAACGCCAAGTACCCTATACCAATGTTATTTTAGAGAATGGATAATTTCCTTTTCAACTCTATTGTATAAAAATTCTAAGTTAGATTTCCATTCAATCCAGCATTCTGATTCACGCCATAATACAACGATTTCCCTAATACCATCAGCATCTGGAACTTCTGCTCTACTATCATTTAAATATCTTAATATAAACTTCAATGATTCCTCATCCACATTTATTGAGTGTATTTTTTCAAATTCGTCTTCTGCATCATATAATTTCCCTGTATCAAGATACATTACATAAAGCTCTGCAAGCGCCATCGCACTTATATCGAAAAGGAAATCAATTTCATCGAAGCTTTTCCCCAAAAAACCCTCTAGTTTCATCGCATTGATAACCTCTGATAGCTCTATATGATTTGATTCTGCATTATTTTGGATATAGTCCTCTAAAAAATCAACTACATCCAAGCCTTCATCGCTTTCTAATGGCTTATATCCCCATGCTCCTATATTAAAACTCCTTCATATTTTAAATATAACAATCCCTACAAATTTCTTATCCTTCGCGCCGCTAATAACTATGAGAGAAACTAGAAACATAGACAAAAGTCTCCCACTACGAATCCAAAGCACATCATTTGGATTTCAGTTCGTTTTAGTGGGAGACTATTTTTTATCATCCGATTGTTTCCACAACGTTTCCTTGCTGATCTTTAATATATGTTTTTGCAATTTGGATGGAAAGCCCCGGTATAGAGGATACTTCAAACTCTTGTTCTTGCGGCATCAAGCTTTGATGGAGTTCCATAACTGCCTTGTCATTTAAAGTAATGGTAACATCCGTTTCCTCCACGTTATACCCACATTTTTCACCCGGCTCAAATACAACACGGAATTCTTGACTAACTAAGGTTAGGCTTTTCTCTTTTAAAATCCGTCCGCGTAATAGCTTGCCGATTATTCCCGCTTGCTTTGCCCCTAGCGTTAACTTATTAGCTTGTTTGCTGAACAATCCCTTTTTGCCCTGTTCCCAAGCTAGTTGGTCTACGAATAAAAAGCCGGTACTAGAGCCATCTTCCTCCATTCCTTTTTCTACCGCTCCTGCAATGGATAGAATCTGTAAAAGAGATGCACGAGATAAATCAGTAACATAGCTCGGGATATACTCAAGACCTGCATTTAGCACACCCATTGTATTCCACGTTTGCATCGCCTCAAGCTCATCACCTGTAATACCGACCATTTGAATAAACTCTACTTGTCCATTCGGTGTATCAATAGCAGGCAACTCGGGATCTATCGTAAAGGCAAGTGCCGTTAAAAGCGTGTCTGCCCCTTGGCAGATTGGACCATTAGCATCCAAGTAATCACCTGATCTGAAAACATTGCCACTGTTAAACACATATCTTCCCATGTTTTGTAGCAAATTCAACGCCCATGCTGGTGGCTCCACCTCATCTTCTTTTCGGTCAAGACGAAATGTTAACTCAAATCCATATCCGCTGTATCCAGCATTTTCTGATTCTTTCTCATATAACTCGGAAAATCCATAAGTGACAAAATGCCAGTGTGGAACTGGTGTATCACTCTTATAGGCACTGATTCCTTCAAGCGGATCTTCGCCCCCTAATAAATAGGGAATAACGGTTCCATAATGCTTCGGCTCTTGCTCCCCATAAATTTTTAATAATTCCTCATCAATTGCATCCCAGCCAGATGTATTTAATTCTTCACTCATCCATAACGCCCCTTTATGTATTTTTCAACTTCCTTTTAGTGGATGTTTGGACACCCGCTGAAAAGTAACTTAAACTCTATTCATCTCCCAACTATTGAGATGGAAGACTTCTAAAACTGACGTTTCACTTTCGTTACTAATATAATCACTTCAGATTCTACTTTAAAGTATATAATATACTCCAAAGAGAATAATACCCAACTTGTTTACCTTTAATTTTATAACAGAATAGTTTTATGTTCATTAATCGACGAAGGATGTCGAGTAAATTATCGGGACTTAAGAATTATATCCAATGACAATCTGTATCGACCTTGGCCTAGAGTGACCATCAAGTGAAGCCTCGACGATATCTAAATATGCCGAGGCGTTATCAATAGCGAAGGTAAAAAATAATTAAAATGATTCGAGGTTTGTCCTTAACCGTATAACATTGCAGGTGAACGCACACTTTGTAAATAGTCTGCAAGCT
Organism: Lysinibacillus sp. NPDC056959; assembly: GCF_042674095.1. NCBI lineage: Bacteria > Bacillati > Bacillota > Bacilli > Caryophanales > Bacillaceae > Lysinibacillus > Lysinibacillus sp. NPDC056959. The sequence continues at coordinate 258,960 of NZ_JBHURE010000005.1, forward strand.
TCCCTGCGTATACTTTTTCTAAATAAGGTAATTGTGAAATGCAATGAGGGGTCATTAATGCTGGGTTTTGATAAACATTCAGCCCTCCAACCTTTAAAAGCATCGCCACAAATTGCGAACAAAAATAGGCGCGCTCTCTTCGAACCTCCCTTTGCATCATAACGCCAAAGAGCCCAATAAAATTATATTTATAACGATCGCGATTCCAATACATATAATGTACGATCTTCATCATCTCTAAGTATTGAAAATGGGATATTTTACAACGATAAATGACACAATCAGCTGTTTCAAATAGCCCTCTGACTGCATCTTCTCGTAAAAACCCCCCACTTAAAGGATTGTTTAATTGTCGACGTCCAAAGCTATACATTTCAAAGAGCTCCTCATCAAAAGCAATGGATGCATGATTCATCTCTTTTCCAGTATACATACCTATAGCTTTTGATAATAATGTACCTGTTTTTGTTAATACTATGTAAATGGTGTGTGCCATTTTCTCACCTACTTCAATATTCTTTCCTACTACCAATACGTTTTAAATATTCAATCGGTTTCATTAATTTCCTGTTTTTATAAGTATATATTATGATACTATATTTTTTCTTAGTAAAAACTGAATATTTTCTTAATTTTTCGTAAATGCTTTTAGAGTTTTTTAAACCACCTTTATTTATATGTTTTGAATCGTATTCTTATGTGTGTCACTGAGTACTTGGGTATATGTATGTACGAGAGGAAATGTGATTGTAGAAGGGTGTGATGAAAGTTTGAGAGCTAATTGTTTATTAGATAACTAAAGAAGGAGTGAAGCAGATAACTAATAATGGTCTGTACCCCAATTGTTAGTCACAAGTGGGGCATAATTTCCATGCTATCTATTTTTTCAATTTGCGTTTTCATGCTTGATTATACTTTAATTCTTCACCGTTTCCTGACAATTATTTTGATATATACTTATTGCTTCTTTTAAAAATAGCTGCTCCTGTTCTGTAAAAGGATTTGGAAATTTGAATGTTTCTGTAAATGGTAGCTTTTTTTCAACTAAATCTAAATTCCCTTTCAAGGTTACATTCATAAGCTGTAGAAGTGTTCTAACAGTTTCTTGAGCTTCTTTTGAAGAAGGTATAGCGTCTGTAAACGTTAAATGTTTAATTTCTGATAAAACTTTAGTCCATTTTCTATCTAAATCGATTTCCTCAGATTTATTTATACTAAATAATTCATCAGTTATATCTTTTGAAAAGTGTTCTTTAAACCATGTTTCGGTGTTTTCAGCAAACATTAATTTTTGTAGCATAGAACAAAATATCTCGATATTGATAATTTCTTCGTCTTTCACTGTTTCAATAAGATGGTTTAAATCGGATAATATATTTATGATTTCAAGTTTTTCAGCTTCAAACAACTGTTTTTGATCGTTTAAAGATTTTAAGATACTTTCACCTTTAATCTTGTTTTTTTGCAGCATATCTTTAATTTCCTTTAGCGGCAAGCCTAGAAACTGTAATGACTTAATGTTTTGTAAAGTAGATAGGTCCTCTGTCGAATATAGTCTATGTCCCCCCTCTGTGTAATCACTTGGTTTCAGTAGGTCTATACTGTCATAATAGCGTAGTGTTCTAATACTAACACCAGACTTTTGCACAAGCTCACCTATCGTAAATATACCTTTCCCCACAAATTATTCTCTCCTTAATGATTGACTTTAAAGTATCGTATAACGGGATAAGAAAACTTTTTTCCATTTAAAGTATAAATTGCAGCAACTACTATTAGTATTGTTTCAAGAATAATAAGTGCAAAAGAAATCATTGAAACCGCGCTCCATTTTTTAGAAATAAAAGTTAATAACAAAAAAATCGGGAAGAAAGTAAAGTGAAGGTTCATCCCTTCTTTTGCATGGTCAGCAAAATATTTATTCTTATCCCTCGATACTAAGTATACCAAAATTGGTAAAATAAAGGTTAATAATAGTGAGAACAGGTGCATTAAACTTGCCAATCCTCTATTTAATAAACTCTCTTTTTTCATTGTGCCGTTCCTCCAATAGCTTTTTTGATTGTTACCTTTTGAATTGAGTAACTAAATTCATCATAAAAGGTGACGCTACTAGAGATTCAAGGACAAATTCATTAAATAATTTATATGTAATAAATAGCTGTTGTTATTTTTAGTTTTCCGTATTGTATGATATAATTCATTTACTGACTAACCTAAGCAAGACAATATTAAGCTGTAGCGATGCCGTACGCTACAGCTTTTTTGTCATGAATAAAGACTCACTAAAATTATTCTCCTCCTCAAGGTTTATTTGTTTCCAAATACTCCTCGGCTAGTTGAGGATTTTTGTATATAGCCATACCAGTTTTCAACTTTTTAAAGCCAACCTTTTCATAAAAAGATTCATTTCCTGTTGTTGCAATTAACTGAATACAAGAAACATCCCCTAATTGCTGAATGATGTCATCTATAAGAGTTCTGGCAATCCCTCTTCCTTGATAATCTCTATGTACGACAACATCATAAATAGCTGCAGCAAATCAATTATGCCTCGGCATAATTGCGTCTACAATCGGCTTTGTGCTTGCACAAAGAACTCCTCACCGATTCTATGACATCCGCCGGAGGCTTTAACTTCTTTCAGCTGATGTTTGGACATCCTCTGAAAAATAACTTCAATCCTCTTTCATCTAACCCTACAGAATTGGGGGATTTTTGCTGAAAGAAGTTAAACCATCTGAAAGAGCTCTTGCGAAACCTATAATTTTTTTATCTTTTACTGCGAAAACTTGATGTGTACTTGCATTGAAAACTTTTTTTATTATACGTTCATCATGTTTTATCCATCCTACAGATTGATAAACTTCTTTAAACATTGTTAGCTCAGTTTCCTCTACATCATACTTAAGTAAAACCATTTTCCATCCCCCCCTAATTTTTTAATTCTTTTAGTGTTGATTAACTATATTTAATCATCAAATTAAAGATGATTATACGCCATTTATAAATCAAGCCCATTAACGAACATTTGCTCTTGTATTGAAATGATAAAGAAGGAGGAAATTTTATGCAAAAAACGAACACCATCGAATTAGTACATTTCTCTGAAGAATATGTGGATAGTTTGAATGACTTTGAGCTTCCGGACGAACAAAGTCAATTTACTGCCCTTCCAAAAGAGATTTCTATAGAAATGGTTGGTCAGTATCCGATTGTTATTTTGAGTGACAATGTACCTGTAGGATTTTTTGTCTTGCATGCAACTGATAGAGTAAAAGAATACTCTACTAATCCAAAAGCTATGCTGCTTACTGCATTATCTATTGACCATAAACAACAAGGAAAAGGCTATGCCAAAAAAGGGATGCTTGCACTACCTGAATTTATTAAAAGAAAATTTAAAGATTGTAATGAAGTCATTTTAGTCGTTAATCATAAAAATATTCCGGCTCAAAATTTGTATTTAAAAGCTGGCTTTGTCGATAACCTGGAAAGAAGAATGGGACGTATTGGCGAGCAAATTGTTATGAACCTATACCTTTAATAGATTTTCAAAAATCACTCTTCATGACATGGGTGATTTTTTTGTTCTCCTCTTACAGCATATCTCCTTGTTGATCGTCTATCTGAATGCTGTGGAGTACCTAACAAAAGCTCAGAGAGATAATGCAGCAAACTGGCTTATGAATTGTGGAGTTGATTCTCTAAACACAGCTCATCGAAGAAGGACGTGGGGGATTGTTAAGGGAGGTTTGTGGTAAATCGAAACACTTTATAGCAAGGCAACTAACTATGGTTAGTTGCCTTCTTTTAATATGAGTTGCGATACACACCCTACATGTGTGGAGTGTATGTGGCAAAACATGGATGCTGGTGGGTTTAAGTAATTGGCTAGGTACTACCATAGTAGAACCTAGCCTTTTTATTTATCTTCAAACAATTTTTTACTTCAGCTAACGACCTTGTCGAACCCAAATGTTTTTATTATATCTTTAGATAACCTGTTAGCTATCTCATCCGCCTCAAATCCTTTGATATACAGTACTAGCTATATTATTCTGAATATTTATAAGGAATTCCTCAAGGCCAGTTTTAATTTTATTACTTTTATGCATAACACACCTACATTTATATGTTAAAGTTTTAAATTGCCATGAATTGAGCTCCTCGGTACTATTTAGCTACATATAGAAACAACAAGCTAAAAATTCAAGTAATACACCTATACCAGTAAGTAAAGATATTTTATACTGCGAGTATTTTACTTTCGTATAAGATATTCCTGTATAAAAATAAATCAGCTACCTAACATCGATAAACATTACCAATACTAGACAACTGACTTATCTTAGAAATTTACCCTAAGCTCTTTCGGTATTTTATAAATCCGTAAATGTTGGTGGTTTCTTTTTGAAGCCTTTCGTCGTAATGAAAGCATAGATAAAACCGATTGCAAGCCAGATAAAACCTACCTTCAATGTCATCGGTGATAAATTAATAAATAAGTAGAAACAAATACCAAATCCTAGCCCTGGAATTAATAAGTATCGAATTATTTTCATTTCTTTTTTACGGAAGAAGTAATACACGATCACTGACAAATTGACAAACATAAATCCTGTCAGGCCTCCAAAGTTCATTAATTCTGCTACAAAATTTGCTGATAAAAACAGCGCTCCTAAAACACTAATCACACACATCAATAAAATATTGTATACCGGTGTTTGATATTTTGGATGTAAATGTGTGAAAAACTTTTTCGAAAGTACCTCATCACGCCCCATACTAAACATTAAACGGGATGCACTTGCTTGTCCTGTTAAACCAGCTGTCACTGTTGATACAATAATCGCAACTGTATAAAGAGTTGCAAGAACTGCACCACCTGCTTTTTCCGCTACATCAAATAAAGCCGTATCAGCTGAACTAAAGTTTGTAACATCAGGCCATACGAGCTGAGCTACATATGCTTGCACAATAAAAATAAGTCCTCCGATTAAACAAGCTAAAATAGCTGCCTTCCAAATATCCTCTTTTGGATTGACTGCCTCTTCAGATAGTGTTGTAATCGAATCGAACCCTAAAAATGAGAAGCAGGCCATTGCTGCACCAGAAATAATTGCAGACATAACGAATTTTTCATCGTTGAAAAACGGGACAACAGTAAAGAGCGACGTATCACTTTGCGCACCGACAATTGTCTTTACACAAAAAATCACAAAAATAACGACTACAATTCCCATAAACATAACGAGGATTTGATTTGTTTTTGCTGCGATGCCAATACCTAGAATATTGACTGTAGTTATAATACCTGCAATTAATAACACCCATACCCAATACGGAACAGATGGTATTAATGCATTCGCATATGAAGCACCTACCATGAATACAATGAGTGGCACTAAGACATAATCCATAAACATTGCCCAACCCGCAAAAAAACCTAAATGTGGATTAATTGCACGCTGGGTATATGTGTAAGTTGACCCTCCATTCGGAAAAACAGCAGCCATGCGACCGTAACTATATGCAGAAAACATCATTGCAACCATCGCAATCAAGTAGGCTAATGGCAACATCCCACCTGTAGACTCTGCTGCAAAGCCATAAATATAAGCTGGCGCAATCGGTGTCATAAAAGCAATACCATAAATGACTAAATCTTTTAATGTTAAAACACGCTTTAACTGTGGTGTATGATCATTTGGTGTTTGACTCATAGTCCATTTCCTCTCACAGATTCATTGGTTCGTGTTTTGATAGTTCTTCCGTTACTAAATCAATTACTTCATCTGTACTCATCACTTGGCAATAAATTTGATTCATAATCATAATTTCTGCATCATGAAGCTGTTGCGTTGCAGCTGCACATGCATCTTCAACTAAAATAACTTCAAATCCTGCGTCAGCTAAACTTCGAACTGTTGAAGCAACACATTGATCTGTTACAACACCTGTACAAACTACTGTTTCAATGCCCATATTACGCAGTAAAAATTCATAATTCGTACCACTTAATACGCTATCTGTCGTTTTATTTACAACAATTTCGTCATCAAGAGGCTTTAATTCATCCACCATCTCCGCTCCTGGGTCACCGATTGGCAATAAAATATTGTTCCATCCTGTCCGGCGTTGTACAGGAGAACGATCTCTTCCATCTTTATGATGGCAAGCAATGCGACCAAATGTTACTTCTAATTTATTAGTACGGAAAAAATCTAAAAGCTTTTTATTGTTCGGGATCGTTAAATTGTCGATACGATCAAAAAAGTATTCCCACTGATCAAACATGCCCTTTTCTCTTGCAACCTGCGCGTCTAATCCGTCTCGGCTAATAAACTGATGTTGCATGTCTACTATTAGTAATGCTGTTTTATCAGGGTTCACGTTTATTTTTTGACCGTCAGTCGGTAAAAATTCATAGTATAATGTTGATGTATTATCCATAAAATCCCCCCAAAATACCTCTAATTCTAAAATGTATAGACAAATAAAATATAGACTCTTTGTGCAAAAGAATCTGTCTAACACAAAAATGACCTACTCATTTCTAGAAACTTAAAATGAATCGACCATTTAAAATTCCCACTGTTTGTCTAAACAGAGATAGCACAACTTCATAAACACGTATGTTTACGAAGGCAGTCCTGCAACTATTCGCTACAGCCCCAGTATATGATGGCGAGAACTCATCACATGCTTCGGCGACACTTCCTTCTACCAAACTTCTTCATCTTCTCGGACTCCATTAGGTACTGTTAACCGCCGCGCCTCTACACCATTATTAGAAAAGTGTGAATTATTTGATTATTTGAAATAATTATATTATTGCGTTTTTTATATGTCAACTTAAAAATCTACTATATTTTATAAGATTTATTGCGCTCAACCACAAAAAAATGACATTCAAAACACTTTAAACAATAACTATTTACAATAAATACAACAATACATCAACAATTGTATAAGCATTTAATTATTCACCTCTTGATTTTTCATCACCTATAAACCGTTCCCTTCTTAACGTTCACGATTCACAATATAATTCATAAATTACCCCAGCGATAATTTTGATTTTTTCGCTGAGTTTGCACGGCATCCCCCCCTTTAGGATATTTTGAGCTACCGTATTTAGCGTTACCCAAATCATAGTGGATTCATGATCCCGGGGGCGACTAACGCCGTAAACAATTGTTCGAAGAAGGAGGGATACCCACACGCAATTTTTTTAAAAATTTTTGTCCTATAGAAAAAAATCATCTAACACATAGTAAAAAACTTCTCAGAAAAACAAACTTCTAATTAAGTAGTCTATTAATACACAAAAAATGCCCTACTTATATTACCAGCTATAAGTAAGGCACCTCTAAAATTATATTCAGTTTTATTGAGCATATACATTTCCTTCTACGCTACTACTTAAAACATCATGATATTAAACAGTAATAAAAGGTCGCAGCAGCAGCACAACCACCTTCTCTAATAGGCAATCCCTTTTTGATAAGCGACTCTAGTAAGTTGAAGAATTATTTTCCATTATGTATCTAAGTTTGATTACCTCTAGTCTTTCTTTTTTCTAGTTTTCTCCTTTTTGATTCTTTTACATAATTAATATAGTTCCCTGTTCCTTCTATTGCTGAAACTGCAATGATAGCCCATTCTAGTGCATTAACAGCTCTTAGCAATTCCTTTCCATAGAATAATGTAACGTTAGCAATAAACCCATAGAGAAGTGCTTTAGAAAAATACTCCTAAATAGGAAAATACTTTTTCTTGTAGGGATAGTTTTATATCTATTGGCTATCAAGCGTAAAGTGGCGGACAAGCGTAATTTCCAAAATTGCACTAAATGGCATTTGCAATGCCTTGAACATTGTGAAGCCTTACTGATTAGTAGAAATTGAATTTTGAAAGGATTATTATACGAAGGAGTAAAATGAATTCAATTCTTATCGTTTTCTATCGTTGTCTCAATAACCGGAGAAAGCCCATAAACCTTGATATATAAAGGTTTAGTGAATTAACATTACCGGCTGCGTTCTCAGAAAGTGGAGATGAAAATGTTACTATATCCATACCTTTTGTTTCATCACATATATTTCATTATTTAATTGTAAGTTATGCGGATAAAAAATCATCTTTCTCTCACACTAATAGTGGAGGTGAGATGATCATGGGTAATAATAAACATAAGAATAATAAAACTCAAGACAACAAAAAACAGCAGAATCAAAATCAAAATGCTAACAGAGAACGTAAAAATGAAAACAGAGAAGAGTTCGCTGAAGAAGTAGATTTCAGTAGTATTCAAAATGAAAATAAACGTTAATAAATTTCAACTCCCAATATTCACCTTAGAAAAAGGTGTGTATTGGGGCTTTTTTTCTGTAAACATCGACTTTGATCCATCTCTTTCGATTTCTTAAAATAAAAAAACCCGGAAATAATTCCGGGCTAATTACCACTTACTTTTCCTCCATGACACACACTGTCTCGCTTTTCGCATTCGATCTTAAGAATAACCTAAGACAACCGTGCTTTAGCTTTCAGTTGATGGTTATTCAGAGTAAACGATCAATCGTACTCATCGGGTTAACCCTCCCAGTCATATTGGTTGAAGTGAAAATCTTTAATAGTATAGATTAATTATTATTTTTTATACGCTTTTTTGAAAAAAATCAATATGTTCTTTTGGTCCCCAATGTTATGCCTGTTACGAAGTTTTTTTTAATTGATTGGGTATATTCGCAGCTTGTGCTGTGGCTTTAGAATAAAGATTGATTTAAATATTTCCGTCAACCTTTATTTATCAGCAAATGCAAAAACTCCATTTTGGAACTAGAGATTGATCAAAAAGGAGTTAATCTTTCTAACTAAGTATGAGATTTTATTCTACTTGACAATTCCTTTCAATAGAATGGTAGTTTCACCTTTTTTATGATATGAATTTATCTACTACCAAAGACGCTGCACAATAAATGTCTACTGGTATCCATAAGAGCCATCCTATCATCCAGTTTAATTTTATATATACATTAGGTGGTATTATTTTCAATGATATTTTTGTATTTCCTACGAGTTCATTATTTTTTCGTACCCCTTCAGAAATATTCTCAACCTTCAGTTCTGCTTGAGTTAAATTAGGATTAAGAAAATCAACCTCTAAAAATGCGTATTGAGGATTTGAAATCGACAATTTTACACTCCTTCGTTTCATCCTAATTCCTTAATAAATCAATTAAAAGCTTAATTTCACGTGGCATTTGGTCTATTATATTCACAAGATAATAACAACATGCACTATTAATTTACAAAGTTTTGCAATAAGTGCATCAACATGTCGATTATTGAAGTAAATTTCTAAAGGGGGTTTTTGGTTTTAATTATTCCTCCAATTAGTTTACATAATATCCAATCAATCCTCTTTTTGGCAAGCTCTCTCTCATGGTAACTCTCTTGCTTCCGCTCCGTAAGAAGTTTAAACCGATCGGTAACATGCTGTACACCCCCACACCGTTCGAATTCTGCAAAGCAAAAACTTGAATTAAATGGACAAATGCCAGATGAAATCTTAAAGAACTCCGTACAAGAGACTGGCAGCTTAGAACATTTAGAAGAATTTTGGAAAGATGTCCTGATTCGGGTTGGACAAGAAATTTCTAAACCAAGCTTCGAAACGTGGATAAAGTCTACAAAATTACTGTCCTACAATAGTAGTGACTCAACTGTGACGATTTCTGCGCCAAATTCGTTTGCTCGAGACTGGCTTGAGAATCACTATATGCATTTGATTAAATGTATATTAACGGAACTTGCAGGTGAAGAGTTGCTTATTAACTTTGTTGATCAAAAAAACAGGACTGATTTCGATTTACTTAAGACGAACTAACTAAGCAAAATCGAGTAGGAGGGAGTGGTTAACTCCCGACCTCTCACACCACCGTACTTACGGATCCGTATACGGCGGTTCCATGAAGTCTGACGAACAGCG